>JBBRIV010000149.1:0-7247 GCA_038220425.1 Candidatus Limnocylindrales bacterium | reverse complement strand
TAGTAGGTGGCCGGATCCAGGATCCCACGGGTCATGAACCCCGGATGGAACGGGGCGCCGACGGGATCGGGATCGGGCGTGTCGCTGACCGACCAGGTGGATCCCTGGCCGCGGGTGTCCATGACCAGGTGGGCGTAGCCCGCGGCCGCCCACATCACCCGCTCATGGGCCAGTCCCCGGCCTCCGCCGTAGCCGACGTACTCGACGACGGCCGGCAGCGCCTCGGACCGGCCAGCCGGCAGGTGCAGCCAGGCCCGGACCGCTGTCCCGCCATAGCCCCGGAACGACACGTCGAAGGTCGAGATGATCGTCAGGCCACTGTCCACCGGGCTGAAGGTCGGCGTCAGCGGGTGGGTTCGGGCTTCGGCCAGGGTGGTGCTCCAGAACGCGGCCAGGTCGGCGGGCACGTCCAGCGTCGGTTGGTACGTCCGCAACTGGTCGATGGGCAGGTCGGTCTGGGCCACGAATCAGTCTCCCGTCACGAGTCCACGGTGCTCAGCCTGTGCGCGCGTTGAGCATACGGTCCAGGAGCTCCACGTCGACTGGGTATCCGCCCACGGTTTCGATTCGGGCGCCCGGCCGGCCGTGGTTGACGATGCCAAACGGGCCCTCAAAGTTCCACATCGCGTAGCCCCAGCCGAATTCGCGGAAGAGGCCCAGGAGGGCGCCCAACCAGCGCAGTGCGTCGGCGTTGGGGGTCTGGTTGTAGCAGCCGAACTCGCCGATGTGGACCGCCGCCCCCAGCCGCTCAGCCGCCCGCCAGGGCTCGAAGAAGTCGCGTAATGCGGCCTGGTCCCAGCGTCGGCCCTCGTACAGGACGCCCGGATAGCGCGGGGCATCCCCGGCGCGCCAGCCGTCCCACCACTCGGCACCCCAGTGCGAGACGGGGTACGGCGCATAGCCTCGACCTGAGTGGGTCAGGCCCAGCTCGGCCAGCTCAGGCATGGCCAGGTTGCCGCCATCGAGCCCGTCGATCGTGATCGGCCGCTCGGGGTCGATCCGGCGCACGGCGGCCACGGTTCGCCGGACCAGGGCCTCGTGGTTGGCCCGGCTGAACCCATACAGGCCCAGGGCGGGCGGCTCGTTGACCAGGTCAAACCCCAGCTCCGCAGCGGGCACGCCCAGGTAGCGCCGGGCGAAGCTTTCCCAGAGGAACACGAAGGCGTCCTGGGCCTCGACATCGAGCCACAGGTTGTGCCGCTCGATGTCGTTCCTCGTGATGCAGTAGCCCGGGGCCCGGTGCAAGTTCAGGGACAGGTGGATCGACCGGCTGCGGCAGGCCTCAAGGTAGCCGTCGATCGATTCGAGGACGCTTTCGTCGGGCGTGAAGTACGCGAAGTCGGTCGTCCACACCCGGTAGTCAGTGGGCAGCCGCACGAAGTTGAAGGCCTGCCCGGCCAGGAAGTCGAGGGCTCGCTCGTCGGCCGGCTGCGGCCGCTGGCCCGGCTCGACCAGCATCCACTGGAAATTGAAGCCGTAGAAGGGCACGTTACTTCGAGACGCCCCGGGTAAAGCCGTTATAGATGAACCGCTGCAGGAGCAGGAAGACAATCAGGGTTGGGATCATCGAGATGACGACGCCGGCCGCAATGACCTCCCAGCGGGCGCTGAACGGGCTGGTGAAGTGGAACAGCGAGGTGGCCACCACCCCCAGGTCGCTCGAGGGCATGTACAGCCAGGGAATGTAGAACTCGTTGTAGATCGCCACACCCTTGATGATGATGACGGTCGCGATCGCCGGCTTCAGCAGGGGGAAGACGATCTTGCGGTAGATCGTGAACCGCGAGGCGCCTTCGAGGAGGGCCACCTCGTCCAGCGATTTGGGGATGCCCCGCATGAACTGGATGAAGATGTAGATCGATACGATGTCGGTCCCGGTGAACAGCAGGATCGCCGACAGGCGGGTGTTGAACAGGCCCAGCCAGTTGATGATCTGGAAGGTCGCCACTTGGGCCGTCACCGGCGGGACCAGGGCGGCCAGCAGGAACAGGAAGACCACCAGCCGCCGGAAGCGGAACTCGAAGCGATCGATTGCGTAGGCCGCCATCGACCCGATGATCACGGTACCAACAACCGAGGTGACCAGGATCACGAGCGTATTCAGGAATGCCGGAGCCATGCCGCCTTCAAGGAAGGCCGTGGCGAAGTTGCTCAAGTTGAACCAGTTGGCCGGCGGATCGAAGACGCCATCGTTGGCGAACTCGGTGCCCGTTTTGAGCGACGCCATCAGCAGGGCGACCAGGGGCAGCAGGGCGATGAAGCTGGCCAGCAGCAAGGAACCGTACCTGAGGATCGTGCCCAGGGGCCGGCGCGCGTTGATCGGCTGGCCGCTCATGTGAGGTCCACTGCGTCATCGGCCACGATTCGGCGCTGGATCCAGGTGATCAGGAGCACGATCGCGAGCAGGATCACGGCCATCGCCGAGGCCAGGCCGAACTTGTGGTCCTTGAACGCCGTATTGACCGTCTCGATCACGAACGTCGCGCTGCCGTTCGCTCCGAAGAGCATCACGTAAGGGATCTCGAAGACCGCCAGAGCGCCTGAGATCGCCAGGATGAAGCTCAGCCCGATGACCGGCCGGATCGACGGCGCAATCAGGTATCGGAACTGCTGCCAGCGGCTGGCGCCGTCGATCTCGCCGGCTTCGAGGATCTCGGATGGGATCGACTGGATCGCACCCAGGTAGAGCACGAAGTCAAGGCCGATGTAGCGCCAGACCGAGACGCTCGCCAGCGAGATATTGACCAGGGACCGGTTGCCCAACCACAGCGGCGGGTCGTGCAGCCCGCCGATCGCGAGGAGCGAATCGAGCACGCCGTCGGGTCGGAAGAAGTACTGGAAGATGAACGCGATCGCGACGCCGTTGATCAGGTACGGGAAGAACAGGATGCCCTTGAACAGGTTCTTGAAGCGGACCTTGAAGCTGAGCAGGGTGGCCAGGTACAGCGCCAGGACGATCTGGACGAGCGCCCCGATCACGTAGTACAGGCTGACGAAGAAGACGCCGAAGAGCTCGGGCTTGGTGAAGAACTCGATGTAGTTGCCCAGGCCAACGAAGGTCCGGTCTTTGCTCAGGCCGTCCCACTTGAGCACGCTGTACTCGAACATGTTCAGGAACGGGACGTAGGTGATGAGCAGGAGCAGGCCCAGCGGCGCGGCCAGAAACAGGTAGGGCGTCAGCTGACTTCGCCGAAAGCGGCGACCTCGACCCATGCTCCCTCCGGTGACTGTTCAGATAGCCGATACGGGCAACGGCCGAACCCTCTGGGCGGACTCCATCAACCCGCCCAGACGGCCCGGCCGCTGTCCCCTGAATCCCGGTCGACGGTCGACCGGTTGACGACCCTAGTTTGCTCCGGCCGTCACCCGGGCGGCCTTCCACTTGCCGTTCATGTCGGCAAAGATCGCATCAAGCGATTCGCTCGTCGCGCCGCGGGCGGCGTCGACGATCCGCTGGACCCATGCACCATCCGAGAAGACCTGGATGGATGCGGCGTCCTGGATCTTGCCGAGCAGTGCCTCCGAGCCGGTTGGCGCTGGTGCCTGCTCGATGTAGGTGACTCCGGCGGTGTCGAAGTCGGCCAGCTGCGGTGGGTTCTTGCCGCCTTTGACCGGGGAGACGCCGCCCTGATCGTAGGAGAAGCCCGACTTGTTCTCGAACCAGTCGACCCACGCCTTGGCCGCGTCCTTGTTGGGGGAGTTGACGTTGATGGCGATGCCGTAATCACCGCCGATGTTCGAGATGAACTTGCCGCCGGCCTGGGTCGGGAAGGGCAGGTAATGGATGTCATCAGCGGTCCCGCCGGCCTTGACCGCCGCGTCCTGCATCTGGGTGATGGCCCACGAACCAAGCTGCATGGCCGAGACCTTGCCCGAACCGAGGAGGGCCTTGGACGGCTCCCACGCGGTGGTCGTTGGGTCCTTCTCGCTGAGGCCCTTGTTGACGATGCTGTACAGGAGCGAGTAGATCGTGTTGAAGTCGGTTCCGGCGGCCCACGGCGTGTCGGTCTTGGTCAGCCCGTTCTGGAAGTTGGGGTCGTTGCTGACCTCGCCTCCGTTGGACTGCCACTGGGTCATGGGCCAGCCATCCTTGTAGTTCGTGTAGTACGGGATGACGCTGGGTGACTTGGTCTTGATCTGCTGGAGATCGGCGATGAACTCGTCGGGCGTGGTGGGCAGGGTGGTGATCCCGGCCGCGTCCCAGACCTTCTTGTTGTACACGAACCCGTTGGCATTGCCGGTCACGGCCAGGCCGTAGCCCTTGCCCTGGTAGGCATGCTCGGTGACGAAGTTGTAGATCTTGGACAGGTCGTCGACGGTGCCCAGGGGCTCGAAGAACTGGGGCAGCTTGTCGGGCGTGATCGAGCGCGGGATGAGCAGCACGTCGCCGTACTGGGTGGTGTTCATCCGGACCTTGAGCTCACCCTCGTAGTCTGTGATCGCCTCGAACTTGACCTGCACGTTGGGGTAGATGGCATTGAACGCCGGGACGTACTTGGCCTCGAACACTGTGTGGACGATGTCGGTCCGGTTGGTCAGGACGGTGATCGATCCGCTGATCGCTGCGGACGGGCTGGGCGTAGCGGCTGGCGCCGGCGTGCTGCTGGCGACGGGCGCCGTCGACGCGACAGCCGTGGGGCTGGGGGTGGCGCTGGCGCTGCATGCGACAAGCGAGGCACCAACAACGAAACTGCCCAGGATCGCGGTGAATCGTTTTGCCATGGTCTCCTCCGATTCGTTGGGCCGAGGGCGGCTGCCCCGGGCGTCAGCTGCGGGCGGTGGTCGGCCCGGCGCGCGGCGCGATAGGTCACACCTGACTCGACGTGGTTGTGCGGGTCGGGGACTCCTCCTCCTCGTCCTGGCGCCGGTCTGAAATGCGCGATCAACCTACGCTGGGCCTTGGTACGGTGTCAAGTAGATTTCAGTTGGTGAAGAACTGAAACGTTAGTAATACTGGACTGGAACTGCTAGACTGCCCGAAATTGATGAGGCGACCGGAGGATATGGTGGTGTTCCGAGCTGGACGAGGGCCCGTGACAGGCGCTGGAGTGGACCGATGAACCGATTCGCAGACCTTGCGCCAGCTGCCGATCGCGTCGGCCAGGCAGCCCGGATGCCCTGGCAGGATCGCGCTCCTGGCTCGAGCGAGATCGTCTGGCGATCCAGCCTGAATCCGATCATCCCGCGCGATCTCCTGCCCCGGTCCAACAGCATCTTCAACTCGGCGGTGGTCCGGGTCGACGGGGGCTTTGCCGGCGTCTTCCGGGTGGACGATCGCTCGCGCACGATGAATCTCCACGCCGGGCGGAGCAGCGACGGCGTGAACTGGACGATCAACCCTGAGTCGATCGTGTTCCAGTCGGCCGACGGCCGGACGACCGAGATCCAGGACGGCTTCGAGCATGCCTATGACCCACGCGTCACCTGGCTCGAGGACCGCTGGTACATCACCTGGTGCAATGGCTACCACGGGCCCACGATCGGGGTGGGATACACCTTCGACTTCGAGTCGTTCCACCAGCTCGACAACGCATTTCTGCCGTTCAACCGAAACGGGGTCCTCTTCCCCCGCCGGATCGGCGGGGCGTACGCGATGCTCAGCCGGCCGAGCGACAACGGCCACACGGCGTTCGGCGACATCTTCTACTCAGAGAGCCCGGACCTGGTCCACTGGGGTCGCCACCGCCACGTGATGGCGCCTGAGGCCTGGACCTGGCAGTCGACCAAGATCGGGGCCGGCCCGACCCCGATCGAGACGTCCGAAGGCTGGCTTCTCATCTACCACGGCGTCCTGACCTCGTGCAACGGCTTCGTGTACTCGATGGGCGCCGCCCTGCTCGACCTGGAGCAGCCCTGGAAGGTGATTGCCCGGAGCCACGACTACCTGCTCTCGCCGCAGGTGACCTACGAGCAGGTCGGCGATGTGCCCAACGTGGTCTTCCCGTGCGCAGCCCTGGTCGATCCCGGCACCGACCGGATCACGATCTATTACGGGGCGGCCGACACCGTCACCTGCCTGGCCCACGGCTACGTTTCGGAGATCCTCGCCTCACTCCGGAGCTGAACCGCCGGTCGGGACTTGATCGACCGGACCGAGGCTCGCTCGACGAGGGTCGGCCGGATGAACGTCTGGGTCACGGCGGCCTGGCTGAACTCGAGCCGATGGAGCAGCAGGGTGACCGCCAGGCGACCCATCCCCAGCTTGTCCACCGACATCGTCGTCAACCGGGGCGACACGAAGCGGGCCGGGTCAATGTCGTCGTAACCGATCACCGATAGCTGGCCGGGCACGTCGATACCCAGGCGCTGGGCGGTCTGGATCAGGCCGATCGCCACGTCATCGTTGCAGCAGAAGGCTGCGGTCACCTCGGGATGGGCCGCGATGTACCCGGCGCCGGCGTTGCCGGCCACTTCCGGCGAGGTGTGGGTGAGGTCCACGTAGTGGGGGGTCAGCTCAGCCTCCGCGATCGCCTGCTCGTAGCCATGCCGGCGCTGGAGGATGCTCGGGAACGAATCCGGCCGGCTGCCCACCAGGACGATCTCGCGATGGCCCCGGTCGATCAGGTGGTCGACGGCCGCCCGGGCCCCAACCACATTGTCGCTGACCACCGAGTCGAAGGCCAGGTCCTCGGTGTAGGCATCGACCAGGATCGCCGCGGGCCCGCCCTCGAGCAGGGCGGCGGTGCCGCTGCTCAGGTGGGCGCCGACCACGATCAGGCCGTCGCAGGCCCGCTCGGTGACCAGCCGGGGCACCTCGAGTGGGTAGTACTCATCGTCTACGGGCATGGCCGCGAAGAGCAGGTCGACCTCACGGACCCGGCAGATCTCCTCGATCCCGGTCATAACCGGGGCATAAAAGCGGTTGACCTCGGGGGCGTCGCCGAGGGGCGCCTTGATGATCAGTCCAATGGTCAGCTGGCGGGCTCGCCGGCCGCCGCTGTGGGAGCTTCCGTGATAGCCCAAACGACGGGCGGTTTCGATCACCCGCTCGCGCGTTTCGCGACTCACCCCGGGCTGCCCGCGGAGGGCCAGGGAAACGGCTGCCGGTGATACGGCCGCGGCCAGCGCGACGTCGGCCAAGGTCACCCGTTTGCGAGATTCGTCCTGGGTCATCGAAGACCGGTTGCTTTCACAATTACTAACGGTATCAGTAGGCCGTCCGCCTGGTCAATGGCCCCGTTGAGAACCATCGGGTCACAGACGAACAGCCCCGTGAGTCCTACGGTTGTGCCGCATGTCTGAGCGCT
>JBBRIV010000148.1:0-7349 GCA_038220425.1 Candidatus Limnocylindrales bacterium | reverse complement strand
ACCTTACAGATTGGTAAGAATGCCAATGCCACCCGATGAAGGTACAAACAATTACCGACCGGTCCATCGGCAGTCTTGATCATCTCGACGACGGCCGGGTCCCACCGACCGTGGTTGTCGAAGAACCCACGGGCCACGTGGGAGAAGGCCCGACCTACATCGCAGCGGACGATCATGTCGATGTTCTCGGCGATCATTCGATCAGCCTCCCGTCTTCCATCATTTCGTGGCTATGTTCGTCAGACTCATACTATGGTGAGGATACTGCTACTCTCGCGGTATGGTCAATAGCCAGCTCTCGCACCGCCAGCGGCAGGCGCAGGCGACACGGCGCGCAGTGGCCGACGCCGCGCGAGCGCTATTTGCCCGCCAGGGATACGTCGCCACGACCATCGATGCGATTGCGACAGCCGCCGCGATCCCGGCACCGACGATCTATTCGGCCTTCGGAGGCAAGAGCGCAATTCTCGAGGAGATCCGGCGCGCGTGGGTTGCCGAGTCCGATGTTGAACGGCTGCACGCGGAGGCGATGGCGACGGTTGATCCCCGGACACGCCTCCGCCTGGCCGCACACTGGACGCGTCGTCAGTTCGAACTCGGGCACGACGTAATCGCGATATACCAGGAAGCCGGTCGGGTCGACGCTGGGGCGGCCGAGATCTGGGCTGGGGTGATGCGGTTCCGGGAGGGGAAGATCGCCGCCCTGGTCGATTCCCTGGGGGCCGAACTCCGGCCGGAGCTGTTGCCAGAGCGGGCCCTCGACGTATTCGTGACGATCACCACACCGGAGATGTTCGGCCTGTTCATCCGTCGCGGCTGGTCGCCCGATGAGTACGAGGCTTGGCTGGGAGAACTGCTGATCCAACAACTCCTGGGTTCCTGACCGACCAGCTGGATCGAACAACGTCGTTCGCCGCGCCGAGCCGCCACGAATCCGGCGGCTCTTCCACTCGCTCAGGCTGCCGCCCGCGCCGGGGCCGACTCGGGGCGCTGACGAGGGGTGCCGCCCTCAACCTCGGGCGGCGCGGGCCCTCGCGATGATCGACTCGACGACCTCTGATTTCACATCGGCGTAGTTCTGGACGTAGGCCCAGCTGCGGACCGCAAGCTCGCGCTTCGCCGCCTGGTAGCGCAGCCGATCGTCGTCGTGGGACCGGAGCCAGTCTCGAAACAGCAGGACCCGCACGACCTCTGGGCTCCCGGTTGTGAACACGTGGAGGTTGATGTTCGTGTCGGGTCCCTTGAAGACGCGGTGCTGGTGCCACTCAGGCTTGCGGATCACGAGGCGATAGCCCGCCGCCTCGAGCGGCGTCACGTACGTCGCCTCGTCCGATCAATACGTCTTGTGCTGCCGCAGGTCCCGTCGCCGGTCACATGGATCGTGTGCGGCGCGGCCGCGGCGCCCGTAGCAATGGCATCGGGCGACTGGGCGAAGAAGGTGATGTCCGGGCCGCTGAACGTTGGGCTGGCGCAGGCGATCCCAAAGCTGCCGGTCCAGGTCCCGGTCACGTTCTTGTCGCCGGACGCCGCCAGGGCAAACGCGGCCGGAGCTGGGCTGCTCGACGGGGCGGGCGAGGCTGAGGCCGCACTCGGGCTTGGAACCGTCGACGGACCGGCCAAGGCGGATGCCGGGGCACTCGCTGGGGCCGTCGCGGTTCCCGCACTCGAGCAGGCAGCCACGAGAGCCGCCAGAGCCAGGCCCGCGATGACCATCGGACCAGATCGCCGGGCACACCGCCGGACTCACCCGGAACCCGATGACGGCCGCCTGATTGGTCACCACGTAGGACTGGCGCTGGATGGGACCATTGAGGGATTCCGCAGCTTGGTTCGAGCGGTGACGATCGGGTCATGAGGTGAGGCCCAGACCTCCCATCACCCATGGACGCAATGACCCGACTCAACGCGGTCTGGGACCGCCCAACCTGGAACAGGGTTGCGCTTCGGCGGCCCACGCTGGCCGACCTTCCGACGGTCGCGGGGGTGGCCGCGGCTGGCGTGGGAATCGTCGTCCTGCTCGGCTGGCTGCTCAATTCTGAGGTCCTGGAGGCCATCGTTCCGCGGGCTGCCGCGATGAAGGCCAACACCGCCCTTGCGTTCGTGTTACTGGGAACCGGACTCGCCTTGGCCGGCAGCTCAACACAGGGCAGTCGGTCCGGGTGGCTGGGCACGGCCATGATCGTCGTTGCCGCCACGATTGGACTGCTCACGGGCATCGAGTACGTGGCCGGGATCAATCTCGGGATCGACCAGCTCCTGTTCCACGGATCGCGGGCCGATCCCGGTGGGGCACCCGGTCGGATGGCGCCGCTGAGCGCGGCCTGCTTCGTCCTGCTGGGTATTGCGGCGGCCCTCGCTGCGCGCGGCGGGGCCCGCCGCCTCGTCCTCGTCCTGGCCACCGCTGCCGCGTTTATCGCGGCGCTCAACATCTTCAGCTTTGCGTTCAGCGCTGCCACGCCGTCATTCCTGGCCGGCTACACCGCGATGGCCATCCACACCGCCATCACGATCTGCATCCTGGCTGTGGGCATCGTGGGACTGTACGGAGGCGCGAGCCCGTTCGCCGCGCTGGCCGGACCGTCGGCAACGGCGCGCGTGTACCGGCGACTGCTGGCGGTCTCGATCATCGTTCCGGTGGTCATGGCCTGGACCCGGCTGGAGGGCCAGAGCCTGGGCCTGTACGACACCAGCTATGGCACGTCATTGATGCTGGTGGGCACGGTCACCCTGATCGCGATCGCGATCATGCAGGCCGCCCAGTGGGCCGGCGCCCTCGAGAGCCGGCGCGATGCCGCCGAGCTCGAGCGCGACCGCTTCTTCGATCTGTCGCTGGACCTGCTCGTGGTCATCGGCCTCGACGGCCGCTTCCGGCGCGTCAACCAAGCCTGGGTGGACCTCTTCGGCTATCCCGCCGCGGAGGTCGAGGGTCGGCCGTGGACCGACTACATCCATCCCGACGATCGGGAGCGCTCGATCAAGGCCGCCGGACGCAGTCAGCCCGAAGGCGCACCTACCGCTCGCCTGGTGAACCGCTACCGGCGCCGTGACGGGAGCTACGTCTGGCTGGAATGGTCGTCCCGGACCACGCCGGATCAGACGGCCGCATTCGCCGTTGCCCGGGACGTCACCGAGCGTCGCCAGCAGGAGGATCGGCGGGCACGAGAGCGACGCTCATTGCTCTCGGATAACGAATCGCTGACCGAGCAGGCCGGGCGCGACCCGCTGACTGGCCTCCATAACCGGCGCTACTTCGACACCGCGGTGGCCCGCCTCGAACGCGCCTGGGCGAGCAAGCCGCCAGGGGATCGGCCGCCGGTCTCGCTGGTGGTCTTTGACCTCGATCACTTCGGGGCGCTCAACAAGCTCTACGGACACCAACTGGGCGATACCGTCCTCCAGGCGTTCGCGAAGCTCCTGGCGACGCGCTTCCGCGACAGCGACCTGGTCGTGCGTTACGGCGGCGAGGAGTTCGTGGCCGTCCTTGAAGGCGCGACATCTGCCGACGCGGTGCGCATCGCCGAGGCGATCAGGGAGACCTTCGGCGCGCTTCCGATCGAGGTCAATGGCGGCGACCTGGTCCAGGTGACGGTCTCGGCCGGCGTTGCCCAGCTGGGTGATGAGCGCGATGTCTCGGCGGGCCTGACCCTCGCCGATGTCTGGCTGTCCCAGGCCAAGCGCGCCGGGCGCAACCAGGTCGTGGGCCTCTAGGCAAGCAGTTGCCTCGGCCCGCGATCGGGCCAGCGATCGTCGGCCGCCGTGGCACTAATGGGTGGGTGTTCACGCGCCACCGCGCGAGCCATGCTGGCGAGGCTCCTTTCGTTGAGGTGTCGAGAACGCGTGCTCTCTCCAGACCGACTCCAGGTTGCGGCACGGCATGACAGCGTCCGCCGCCGTGACGCGGTCCGCCAGCTCGAGGAACTGCGCCGCACGCTGCGGCTCGGTTCGCTGATCGTTGCCCCGATCCTGCTGATCACCGGCCTGAGCCTCGCGATCCGCTTCCCCACCCGGGGCGCCGACCTGTTCGTCCTGTGGGCGTCGCAGGCCCTGGCGGTCTCAGCGGTCTACCCGCTCGCCAAACGGGTCCATCGCCAATACATCGTCCGGCTCACCCTCCTGCTCGCCTCGCTGCCCATGCTCGCGTTGCTGGTCAGCCTGGCCCTGGAGCCCGCCGCCCTCCTCTCGATGCTCAGCGGGTACTGCATCCTGCCGGTGGCCGTGCCTCTCTTCTTCGGCTGGTCACGACCGCTGCGGACGGCCTGGCTGGTGGCCTACGGGCTGATCATGGCCGGAACGGTAGTCGTCACCGGGCTCAACGGGCTGGTCATCAGCCAGCGCACGGACATGGCGATCGACATCGCGATCGGCTGCCTGATCGGCTGGATCGGCGGCGAGCTGCTCGAACGGCCCCGCCTGCGCACGATCGAGAACGAGCTGGAGCTGCGCCGCCTCAACCGGGTCCTGAGCGGCTATGCCACCACCGATCCGCTGACCGACCTCTCCAACCGCCGCCGACTCGAGACCGATCTCGGCCTGCTGGCGGTCTCGCTCCGCCAGTCCGATGCCCCCTGCGCGGTCCTGATGTTCGACGTCGACCGGTTCAAGCAGATCAACGACGAGCTTGGCCATGCCGCCGGCGATGCCGCCCTGCAGTCGGTCGCCGCCGAGCTCAAGCACGTCGTCCGTGGCCGGGACACGGTCTATCGCTACGGCGGCGAAGAATTCGTGGTGATCCTGCCCGACGCCAACCTGGCCGCGGGGATCGAAGTGGCCGAGCGCATCCGCCGGGCGATCGAAGGCCTGGCGATCCGGGCGCGGCCCGGCCCCGACGCGGCGACGTTGACTGTTTCGGGCGGCGTGGCCGTCTCGCTGCCGCCCCACGGCGACTGGGATGCCGCCCTGCGTGTCGCCGACTTCGCCCTGTACGACGCCAAAACCTCGGGCCGCAACCGGATCTGCTCGGCTACCACGGAATCGATGAACGAGGCCCTGGCCGAAGCGCTGGCCGGCAACGGCCCTTCCGGCCGCGCCGGCCGCCCAGCCTGGGTCCCGGCCGCGCTCCTGGGCCTTCGTCCTGACGAGGGGATCGCCCCAGCCTGATCACCGGCCGCGGGCGACGGGCCGCGCCTTTTCTTCCGCCACTGGAAGACACGGTCAACATTCGATCATGCGTGAGGGATCCAGGGTCGCGCCGGGGCCAGGGCCTGCGCAGCCTGCGCCCAGCCGAGTCGATTCCGGAATCGGCCGTCGACTTCTGAACTCGTTCAGAACTCCGAGCCTGAAAACGGAATCGGCTCCTGGCGGGGCGGCCGGGCGGCGAGGCAGCCAGGGCACGCGCCCGCAGCGTAGCCGGGGGCTGGCGAGTCACCTCGTGGTGCGCTACCGTCCCTTTCAATGACCTGCCTCAATTGCGGCACGGATAATCGACCGGGCCGAAAGTTCTGCATCAACTGCGGACAAGCCCTGATCGCGGGTTGCCCGAACTGCGGTGCGACGAACGAGCCCGGTGCCGGCTTCTGCGGCGAGTGCGGGACGCGCCTGGTCGCAGCCGACGGGTCAGCGGCCACCACCGGAGCCGCGACCGGCGCCGGAACAGCGGGCGCGCGCGCTCAACATGAGCCAGCCTCGGCGCCGGCACCCGTTTCCGAGCGCCGCCTCGTCTCGATCCTGTTCGCCGACCTGGTCGGCTCCACGACCATGGCCGAAGGCAAGGATCCCGAAGAAACCCGCGATCTCCTGACCCGCTACTTCGACCTCTGCCGGGACGTGATCGGCCGATACGGCGGCACCGTCGAGAAGTTCATCGGCGATGCGGTGATGGCGGTCTGGGGTGCCCCAACCGCGCACGAGGACGACGCCGAGCGAGCGGTCCGGGCCGGCCTGGAGCTGGTCGACGCGGTCAGAGCCCTGGGCCCCACGATCCAAGCCCGGGCCGGCGTCCTCACCGGCGAGGCTGCCGTCACGATCGGCGCGACGAACCAGGGCATGGTCGCGGGCGACCTCGTGAATACGGCCAGCCGCCTCCAGTCGGTGGCGCCACCCGGCGCGGTCCTCGTCGGCGAAGCTACCCAGCGCGCAACGAGCAAGGCGATCGCGTTCGAGGAAGCCGGCGTGCAGGCGCTCAAAGGCAAGACCGCCCCGGTCCCAGCCTGGCGTGCGCTGCGAGTCGTCGCCGAAGTCGGCGGCCGCAACCGTCGCGAATCGCTCGAAGCCCCATTTGTCGGCCGCGACGACGAGCTGCGCCTCCTGAAGGACCTCTTCCACGCTACGACCCGCGAGAAGCGCGCCCGCCTCGTCTCGGTCATCGGCCCGGCCGGCATCGGCAAGACCCGCCTCGCCTGGGAGTCCTCGAAATACCTCGACGGGCTGGTCGAGAAGGTCTGGTTCCATGACGGCCGTTCGCCGGCCTATGGCGACGGGATCAGCTTCTGGGCCCTGGGCGAGATGGTCCGCCGGCGGGCAGGCCTGGTCGAGACCGACGACGAGGCCACGACCCGGACCAAGCTCGCCGCGAGCGTCGCCGAGCACGTCCCGGATCCCGAGGAGCAGCGCTGGATCGAGCCGGCCCTCCTCGCCCTCCTGGGCTTTGAATCGGGGATCGGCTCGGACCAGCTCTTCGGCGCCTGGCGGACGTTCTTCGAGCGAATGGCCGCGACCGCGCCGGTGATCCTCATCTTCGAGGACTTCCATTTCGCCGATTCGGGCCTGCTCGATTTCGTCGATCACCTGCTCGAGTGGAGCCGCAACCTGCCCATCTACGTCTTGACCCTGGCCCGCCCCGAGCTCCTCGAGAAGCGGCCCGACTGGGGTGCCGCCAAGCGCAACTTCACCAGCCTGTACCTCGAACCGCTCAGCGAGCCGGCGATGCGCGAGCTGCTCGCCGGCCTCGTGCCCGGGCTGCCCGAGTCCGCCGTCAAGGTGATCATCGCCCGGGCCGACGGGATGCCCCTGTACGCCGTCGAGACGGTCCGGATGCTCCTCGCCGAAGGCCGCCTGCGGCTCGAGGGCGAGGTCTACGTCCCAGTGGGTGACCTGACCGCCCTGGCCGTCCCCGAGACGCTGACCGCCCTGATCGCCTCGCGGCTCGACGGCCTCGCGCCCGAGGACCGGGCCCTCGTCCAGGATGCCGCCGTCCTGGGCCAGAGCTTCACCCTGGCCGGGCTGTCGGCGGTCACCGGGATCGCCGAGAAGACCCTCGAACCGCGGCTCCGGGCGCTCGTCCGACGTGAGCTGCTCACCCTGGAGGCCGATCCGCGCAGCCCCGAGCGCGGCCAGTACGCCTTTGTCCAGGCCCTCATCCGCGAGGTCGCCTACAACACCCTGGCCCGCGCCGACCGGAAGGTCCGCCACCT
>JBBRIV010000147.1:0-7372 GCA_038220425.1 Candidatus Limnocylindrales bacterium | reverse complement strand
CCACGGATTCCAGTGCATCCTGGCCCTCCAGCGAGCCGTCGGCGTGCCCGATTTCTCCAACGAGCTGCGCTTCCGCGACCCGGCCACCAAGCGCCTGACCGGGGCCTATGTTCCGGTCGACTTCCGGGCTCACGCCGAGTCGATGGGTGCCCTGGGCATCCAGGCCAACACCCCGGATGAGCTCCGCGACGCCCTGGCCCTGGCCCAGGCCAGCGATCGGATCACCGTGATCCTGGTGCCCACCGAGCCCGAGAAGCGGGTCGGCGGCTTCGAGAGCTGGTGGGATGTGCCGGTGGCCGCCGCCAGCGATGAGACGAGTGTCCGGACTGCCCGGACAGCCTATGAGCAGGCTCGCGGCCTGCAGCGAACCGACTTCCGTTGATGGCCCCGATCGGGCCGAGCCGGGCGCTCCGGCTTGCCCAAATGAGCGCAGTCGAGTAACAAGGAGAGACCATGCCAGGACCCGGTGTCGAGCTGATTGGTGCTGAGGAGACAGCCGAAGTCCTGGAGGTGATCTCCAGCGGTTTCCTGAGTCGGTACGGTCCGTCCGACAATCCGGCCTTCGGGGCCAAGGTCCACAAGATCGAGGGCGAGGTCGCCAGGCTGGCCGGTGTCCGGTACGGCCTGGGCTTGAGCGGGGGCGGCTCCGCGGGCCTGTGGATCACCTTGCTCAGCCTGGGCATCGGTGCCGGTGACGAGGTGATCGTGCCCGGCTTCACCTTCGTGGCCAGCATCTCGGCGATCGTGTACACCGGTGCAACCCCGGTCCTGGCTGAGTGCGACGAGAGCTTCGATCTCGACCCGGCCGACGTGGAGGCCAGGATCACCCCGCGCACCGCGGCCATCCTGGTCGTCCACATGCTCGGTGGGCCCGCCAAGCTGACCGAGCTCAAGGCCATCGCCGACAAGCACGGCATCCCCCTGGTCGAGGACTGTGCCCAGGCGTTCGGGGCCACCTACAAGGGCATCGGGGTTGGCGGCATCGGGGCGGCCGGCGTCTTCTCGTTCAACGAGTACAAGACGATCACCTGCGGCGACGGCGGGATGATCGTGACCGACAACGAGGCGCTCTACGAACGAGCCTTCGCGATGCACGATCAGGGCCACGCCCCGGACCGGCTCGAGTCGAAGTACGCGCCGCGACCGTTCCTGGGCATGAATTTCCGGATGACCGAGCTATCCGGGGCCGTCCTCTTGGCCCAGGTCCGCAAGCTCAACCTGATCACCTCCCACCTGCGGGCCAACAAGGAGATCGTCCAGTCCTTCCTGGAGGAGGTGCCCGCAATCGAGTTCCGGGCACTGCCCGACCCCGCGGGCGACCTGGCCACCCACCTGGTGGTGATGCTGCCGACGGCCGAAATCGCGACCAATGTCGCCAAGGAGGTCGGTTCGATCACCCTGTCCGAGTCCGGCTGGCACGTCTACAGCAAGATGAACCACCTGCTCGAAAGGCGGACCGTGACCGGCAAGGGCTGCCCGTTCAACTGCGACATCCCCGGTCATTCGCACGGCGACTACCGGGTCGGGATGCTGCCCCAGACCGACGCCCTGCTCGAGCGTTCGATCAGCATCGGGATCGGCGTTCGCGACGCCAACCTGGCCCCGTTCGGCCTGCGCATGCGCGATGACGCCGACGAGGCCCGCAACTGCGCCCTGACCTTCCGGGACGCCGTCCTCAAGCACCTGGCTTGACCCCGGTCCAGGCCTTTGTTCTTGGCCGGGTCGGCGTTGACCTGACCCCGGCCGAGCCGCGCACGTCGCTGGCCGATGCCGGCTCGTTCGTCCGGGCGGTCGGTGGTTTCGCCGGCAACATCGGCATGGGCCTGGCCCGGCTGGGCGTCGCCACCGGCGTCGTCTCGAGCGTGGGCGACGACGGCCATGGTCAGCATGTCCGGGCGGCCCTGGCCGCCGAGGGGATTGACGTTGCCGGCCTGACCAGCCGGCCGGGTTCGCGAACCCAGGTCGCCTTCTTCGAAGCCTGGCCGCCTGATCACTTCCCGGTGACCTTCTACCGCCCGGAACCGGCGCCCGAGACGCTGCTCAGCCTGGCCGACGTGCCGCTGGTGCTGCTCCAGGAGGCGGCCCTGGTGATCGTCTCGGGCACGCTCCTGGCGGTTGAGCCGGCGCGCACGACCACCCTCCAGATCCTGGCCGCGCGGCGGGCTGCAATGGCCGGCCGGGGCTCCCCGTCGTGGACCATCCTCGACCTGGATTGGCGGCCAACCCTGTGGGCCGATCCCCCCGAGTACCCCGGCCTGATCGCTCAGGCCAGCGAGCTGAGCGACGTCCGGATCGGCAGCGACGGCGAGTTCCAGGCGGCCGGGCTGGACCCGGCCGGGACCCAGACCACCGTCCTGAAGCACGGCCCTGACGGTGTCTCCCTGCTCGCCGGCGGCAACCGCCGCTCCCTGCCCGGGATCGCGGTCGAGGTGATCTGTGGCCTGGGCTCGGGTGACGCACTCAGCGCGGCCTTCGGGGCAGGCCTGCTGAACGGACTCGACCCGTGGGCCGCCCTGGAGCGCGGCAATGCCGCCGGAGCAATCGTGGCGTCCCGGCTGATGTGCAGTGCCGCGATGCCCCGGGCCAGTGAGATTGACGAGGTGCTGCGATGACCACCATTCGGGACGACTCGGGCGTCGAGATCCACCCGACCAGGCTGCCCTCGAACGTGCCCGATGAGCAGCTCCACATCCGGCCCGGCGCGGACGGCCAGGTTGCAACGGACCCGGCCCGGGCGGGCTGGCGCTACCTCTCGTTCAGCTCGTTCTCGCTGGCCGAAGGCGAGGTCTTCGAGCTCGATTCGCCTGGCCAGGAGGCCGCCCTCGTGACGATCTCGGGTGGTGGTGTGGAGGTCGCCCTGGACCGCCGCTCGAGCGCGGGCGCCAGCCTGTCCCTGCCCGGGCGGTCCTCGGTCTTCGACGCGCTGCCCTGGAGTGCCTACCTCCCGGCCGGGACGACCGGCCGGATCATTGGCCGGCCATTGCCGGGTCGGCGGGCCGTGGTGGCCCTGGCCCAGGCGCCGCTTACCGGCCGATCCGGGATCGCGACCGAGCCGATCGTGGTCGGACCGTCAGACGTGGCGATCGAGATTCGGGGCGCCGGCAACTGCACCCGCCAGGTCAACAACATCATGATGCCGGGCTTCCCGGCCGACCGGCTGCTGATCTGCGAAGTCTTCACGCCGTCCGGCAACTGGTCGGGCTGGCCGCCCCACAAGCACGATGTGGACAATCCACCCGGCGAAGCGGTCCTGGAAGAGACGTACTTCTACCAGTTCCGCCGGCCCGAGGCCTGGGCCTACCAGCGGATCTACCTGCGCGACGGCAAGGGCTACGGGACGACCGGCCGGATCATCCCGGTCCATCACGGCGACGTGGTGGTGGTGGACGAGGGCTACCACCCGTTCACGGCCACCCCGGGCTACGACGCCTACTTCCTGAATGCCCTGGCCGGCGACCGGCGGACGATGGCCAACTCCGAGGATCCCGACCTGGCCTGGGTCAAGACGCTCTGGCCGGGCTGGGGCCCGGATCCGCGCCTGCCCCTGGTCCGCCTGTGACTCGAACGCCGGACGAACAGCGCGAGGTGGACCTTCAGCGGGCATGGGGTCGGCGAGCGGGGTTCGATTCCGATCGACGTCAACGGCTGCTTCGATTGGGCCGCCCGAACGGGATCATTGCTGGCCTGGCGATCGATCACCGCGACAGCTTCCGCGCCTATCTCGAGCAACAGGGTCTGGCCGGGCTGACGATCGCAGAGCTGCGCGCGCTCAAGGCCGTCCTGGTCAGGGTTCTGGCACCGGCGGCTTCGGCCCTGATGCTTGACGCGGAGCTCGGCCAGGCCGCCTTCGAAACCGGCGCGGTTCCCCCGCGCATCGGACTGATCATGCCGCTCGAGGCGCAAGGCTACGAGGTCGTCGGCGACGGCCGGGTGACCACCTTGCTCGACCACTGGCAGGACAGTCTCGGCATGTACAAGGCCGATGCCTACAAGGTCCTCCTGCCATATCGGGTCGATCACGAGCCTTCCGCTGCCCGGCAGGACGCACTCGTTGCCTCGGTCGTGGAAGACTGCCACGGCAGTGGCTTCCCACTGGTGATCGAGCCAGTCGTCTACCGCTGGTCGGATGAATCGGCGGCGGACTATGCCGCGGCGTACGAAGGCCTGGTCGTGGGTGCCGTAGTCCGGCTCCAGCCGCTCGGCGCGGACGTGTTGAAGGTGCCCTTTCCGCTGCTCGACGTGGCCAGCGCGGGCGAGGCAGCGGCGACGGCTGCCTGCGCGGACCTGGCCGAGGCCTGCGCCAACACGCCCTGGGTCCTGCTCGGTGCCGGCGTGGGGATCGACGTGTTCGTTGAGCAGATCCGGCTGGCTGGGCTGGCCGGCGCCTCGGGATTCCTGGCCGGCCGCGGGATCTGGGGTCGCGCGCTCAGCCGGGATCCCGCCGAGGCCGAGCATCTCGCGCGGACCGTCGCCCTCCCGGCATTCGAGCACTGCCGTGAGGTGGCCGAGCGCTTTGCCCGGCCGCTCCAGTGACTCGGGCGTGATTTCGCCGATCCTGGCGGGCTCGGTGACCGCAGTCGCGTACGCCGTGTCGACCCTCGGCTCGGCCCGTTCGAGCCGGCTGGCCGGTGCGGTTCCGGCCGTGGCCGGGGTGATGCTGGTCGGGGTCGTGCTCCTCCTGCCGGTCGCCTTGTTCGTCACGCCGATCCCCGCCAATCCGCCAGTTCCGGCCTCGGCCCTGGTCTTTGCCGCCGTCGCCGGTGCGGCGAACGTAGCCGGGCTGCTCCTGGCCTATGCCGCCTATCGCCTGGGCACCGTGGGCATCGTGTCCACGATCGGCTCGACCGAGGGAGCGGTGGCGGCGGTCATCTCGGTGCTGGCCGGGCAAGCGCTGGCGCCGGGCTCGGGACCGGCCCTGGTCCTGGTCGTGGTCGGGGTGGTCCTGGCCGCGACCGGCGGAGGCCACGAGCTTGAAGAGGGCGTGGCGATCAGCCGTGCCCAATCCCTGCGCGCTGCCGGCCTGTCGGCCTGCGCAGCCCTGATGCTGGGAATCGGCCTGTTCGTCGCCGGACAGGCCAGCGCGACCCTGCCGCCGGCGTGGGTCGTTGGCCCCGGCCGGCTGATGGGCGTGATCCTGGTCGCGCTGCCGCTTGTCGTGCTTGGCCGGGCGCACGTCCCGCGTGCGGCGCTGCCGTTCATCGCCCTGACCGGGCTGGCCGAAGTCGTTGGCCTGATGTCGTTCTCGGTGGGTGCCAAACAGGACATCGCGGTCACCTCGGTGCTTGGCTCGATGTTCGCGCCGATGGCGGCGATTGCCGCGTTCGTCCTGTTCCGCGAACGCCTGGCCCCGCGCCAGGTCGGCGGAATTGCCCTGGTCGTCGTGGGCATTGCCTTGCTTGGAGCATTCGCCAGCTGACCCGGCGAATGAAGGAGTCGATCGTGCAGCTCGTCTACAACTCGAATTCCACGATGCACCTGCCGGTGCTCCAGCAGATCCGCCTTGCCCGCGAGACCGGCTGGGACGGCGTCTTCCTGCGCTCGGAACATCTCCGGCGCTACCTGGCCCAGGGCTATTCGCCGGCATCGCTGCGCGCTGCGCTGGAAGGGCTCGCGCCGGTCAACCTGGGCGCGCTGGCCGATGTCGAGCGCTGGCTGCCGGACGATCGGGCGACCATGCTTCGAGAGGCCCAGGCACTGACCGAGCTGGCCGTGATGCTTGGAGCGTCGTTCGTGCAGGTCCTGACCGGGCCGGTTGATCCTGCCGGGGTGTACCCGGGCCCGGGGTCGCTGTCGCGCGCAGAGCGGCGGCGGGTGACGGCCGAGGGGCTGCGGGCCGTGGCCGGGTTGGGGGCGTCGCACGGGATCAGCTACTACCTGGAGCCGATCGCCTGGACGCCGCTACACGTCCTGGCCGAGGCGGTCGAGGCAGTCGACGCGGCCGGATGCGACAACGTGGGCCTGGTCCTGGACTTCTGGCACCTGTGGCAGGCCGGCGTGACCCCCGACGAGGTCTCGCGCCTGGATCGGCGGGTCATCTCGGGCGTCGATTTCGCCGATTCTCTCGGTCCTGTCGGGGCGGGCGGCCCGGACCAGCTGAGCCGCTGCGTGTGGCCCGGCGAGGGTTCGATCCCTCTGCGCGAGTGGGTCGCGGCGGTCAAGGCGACCGGCTTCGACGGCTGGTGGGACAACGAGCTGTACAGCCCCCTCCACTGGGAGCTGGTCGATCCCGTCGCCGTTGCCACGGGCCTGCGCGACGTCCTGGTCGAGCTGCTCGGCGACTGACCGTCGGTTCTGGACAGATACCGCTGTGAGCCGCGCTGTGGTCGGTCGCGGGTGTCGTAAGGAGGAGCCGGGTGCAGGCGTGGTCAGATTCGTGCACGACTTGGCCTCGTTGAAGGGGCTCAAGCCGCGAATCGGCACCTAATCCGACGATACCGCGCCTGGTGGCGGTAGATGGCAATTTGGGCGAGCCGGACGCCAATTTGGGGGGGCGGAACCTGGTGCCGCTGCGGTTGTGCCTCTCGGGGCCGTGCCGACCGGTCGAATCACCAAATCGTCCGCTGAGGGACCCGTACGACGGAAACCTTGGTCGGATCGGGGGGCCGGCGCTGTTCCCTCAGGCGATTCGTGCTCAGCGCCAGCTCGAGGGGCGACTCGGAGGGACGCACATGGTCGAATCGACATCCAACTTGTTCGTAAGGCTCCACCAGCGAACGATTTGGCGAGTCCGCGCTCCAAATCACCGCCGGGACGACGCCGAAGGTTGGACCCAGGCAGTCGAGCGAGTCGAGCGAATCGATCGACCCGATCGGTGGGCCAGCTCGTGCTCAGCCCGACGTCAACGCCGGCGCGATCCGACGGTTCGGGCAGCGACCGACGATCGGCGCCGGTCGCGTCCGCAAGTCGGACGTAGGATGGAGTGACGATGAGAATCTCGCGTCTTGTCCTGTTCGGCGCGGCCGGCATGAGCTGCGCCTACGCGCTCTACCTGCGAAGCGATACCCACCGCGACGGCAATCGTCTCTTCTATCGGGCGGGCCGGCCCAATCGCTTTGGTCGGGTCGTGGGCCGAGGATATGCCTTCGTGTGCGGACTGGGCTTGTGGCCCTCGTGGGCGATCGCACTCGAGACCGTCGGCCGCCGGACGGGTCGCATCTCCTCGATCCCTCTCGTGGTCGGCGAGCTGGACGGCAAGCGCTACCTGGTGTCGATGCTGGGCGAACACTCGCCGTGGGTGGGCAACGTCCGGGCGGCTGGCGGACGAGCGGTCATCCGGCACGGCCGGCGGGGCACGGTTCACCTCACGGAGATCCCGCCCGATGAGCGTGCCCCGATGATCAAGGCCTACCTCGCCCGGGCCGTTGGCGCTCGG
>JBBRIV010000146.1:0-7413 GCA_038220425.1 Candidatus Limnocylindrales bacterium | reverse complement strand
GTCGTCTCGCGGGGTTTCAACCTGGCGACGGCGCTTGAGACGGCGCTCAAGCTCAAGGAGACGGGGCGCATCTTTGCCGAGGGGTATTCGAGCGCCGACCTGGAGCACGGTCCGATCGCCTTGGCTTCGGGGGAAGTCCCGATCGTGGTCTTCCGGCCCGACGGCGCGATGGGCGCCGCCATTGACCCGGCGATCGACCGGGCGCGGAGCCTGGGTGCGAAGCCCTGGATCGTGGGCGGGCGCGAGGCTGGCGGCGCTCAGGTCGGCGGTCGCAACGATGCGCTCGTCCTCATGATGCTCGACGATCTGCCCGAGGCGCTGACGCCACTCGCCCTGATCGTACCTGGTCAGCTCGTGGCCGAGGCGGTCGCTGTCCGCCTGAGTCTAAGTCCCGATGCGCCGGCGGGTCTCAGCAAGGTCACCCTCACCCGCTGAGGCTCGGCAGCCCTGCTGCCCACCGCCCGGCCACTTAGAACTTCACCCGCCCACCAGGCCCGAGGCGCGCCGGTGCAGGAGAAGCCAATCGGCTGCCAGCCGGTAGTTCGAGCTCTCGTGCACGGCCCACCGCTGGTCGTCGGTGGGTGCCGCTGGAAGCCCATGGCGCGACGTATGGTCGTACTCGATCACGGGAGCATTGGGGTCGAGCCGCTTCAACTCGTCGTACAGATGCTTACCGTGGCACTCGGCCTGGCGGGGAACCACGACATCGACAGGGGACCACCAGATCGTGACAGGGACGCTACGAAGGCCGTCGAGCACAGCAAAGGCGCTGCGCGCCGCGTACGCCTCCGGGAGCTCCTCCGGCAGGCCGCCCACCTCTTGGGCGATCAGCCGATCATTGCCTTCCGCCCGGAGCTCGGCGCTCGTAGTCCTCGCGAGGTCCTCCTGCCAGGCCCGGCTATCCACGACCGGGTTGAAGGCAAACGCCGCGGCAAAGAGGTCGGGGTGGCTGCCCACAGTGAGAAGCGCCTCGAGAGCACCCATCGAGAGTCCGCACGCGTACACGCGATCGCGGTCGACCCCGGCCTGCTCGTCGACAGCGTCGATCCACACCGGCGCATCCTGCACGACACCCGCATAGCCCATCGAGCAGCCTGCGACCGCACGGTGATGACCCTCTGGCTGGAGTACCGCAATCCCCCAGTCGGAGGCGACGTCAAGCCATCCGCGGTGTTCGTCGGCCCTAAGACCCTGGCACCCGCCGTGATAGTCGTCATCGACCGACCAGCCAAACGGGTGAGGCGCTATGACCAGGGGGAGCGGCCCGCACGGACCATCCTCCGGCATCCGGAGCGTGGCGAATTGCCTAGTGCCGTCGAACGGCGACCGAATCTCGACCCGGCGACTCTGATCATGCGATCTCATTCGGAATGCCTCCCATCCGTCAGGTGCTCGGTCAGGTCAGTTTCCTGGCGCTGGCTCCGGTCGTGCTCGCATATGCGCCGCTACCGATCAGCGGAGCCTCGGGAATGCCCGAGAAGCCACTAATCTCTTCAGAATGATGGAGTCTATATCGCCCGTCATAAACCTCGAGTCTTCGCGACCCGCATTGGGACACTAGCTCTGGCAGACGTCCGCCGACTGGTTCACGGACCTCAGGCCGCGTGGGTCGGTTGGCCGCCATATTGCCTGGCCGTGGCGTTTGTCCCGGACCGACGGCGTGTGGAGGGTGATCCACTGTTGGGCTACCGGGGTGAGGAAGTTTCACGGGCAGATATTTTCTTTGTGAAGCCTATGGACAAAGTGCCAATCGGCTGCTACCATCCCGCCGACGCCGTGGCACCCGGTGACCGGACAGGCCAGATGAGGCGGACTCGGCACCTCGCGCGAGTTCGTCAAGGCGACAGGCGCGTGGAGGCGATGCAATGGACGAGCGAATCAGGAGCTCGAGGGATGCACACCTGGATGGACAGGTGAGCCGCAGGCGGTTCCTCTCGGGCGTGGGCGGCGTAACGTTACTCTCGCTGTTGGGGCCATCCGCGTTGCTCGAGGCCTGTTCGTCTGCCGGATCTCCATCACCCTCGACAGCTGGATCTGCGGGAGCTTCCACAGCACCTGCCTCCTTGGCCCCTGCCGCCAGTGCCGCCCCAATCGCATCGCTCGGGGGCCCGATCAACTTCATGGGGTACGACGGTGAACAGGCCGATACAGTAGCGAAGTCGTTCTTCGAGACTAACCACATCACGATGCACCCGACCTTCATGGCTCAGAACGACGAAGCGCTCATCAAGTTCCAGTCGGGGGGGCGCGGCCAGATAGACATCGTGGCCGACAACAAGGACTTCTACAAAGTACTCCTAGACTCCGGAACCAAGTTCATGATGCCGCTCGATATGAGTCGAATTC
This sequence comes from Candidatus Limnocylindrales bacterium, assembly GCA_038220425.1. Taxonomy (GTDB): domain Bacteria; phylum Chloroflexota; class Limnocylindria; order Limnocylindrales; family CSP1-4; genus Palsa-1033. The sequence goes on along the minus strand of JBBRIV010000146.1, from coordinate 5,067 downwards.
CCAACGCGGCGGGACTGTGGCCGGCTTTTAAGAACGCGCCGTGGGTCTTGAATGGCGGCAAGACGTATACAGTCCCGTTGGCCTGGGGTGACGAACCATGCGTCTATAATCCGAAGAAGTGGAACGGCGTTCCCCCCAAGTACACAGACTTCGCAGACCCAAAGTACAAGGGTTCGATAGTTCTGATCGACGATGCCTCTGCCAACATTTGGCTGTTCTCAGTGTCGCTCGGTTTCCCGGGAGCGAAGAAGGCCCAGCTGACCCAGGCGGAGCTCGACCAGACGGTCGAAGCGATGCTCAAGGTCAAGCCAAACGTTGTCACGATCGCCGCCTCTCAAGGAGACGCGGTCGACGTGATGGTTCGAGGCGACGCGACCATGGAGATCGGTGGTTGGGAGGGACAGCTCCCGTTGGCCAAGGCGAAGGGCGTCGACCTCGTCGTTGCAACCCCGGCCGTCGATGGCACATTCTATTGGAACGATTGCTACTCGATCATAGAAGGCGCCCCCGACGTCGACAACGCCTATGCCTTCATCAACTTTATGATGTCGCCCGAAGCAAACGCAAAGATTGGCACGGAACTCGGCTCCGCTGTGACGATCGCGCGTGCATGGGACCTGTTGTCCGCGACAGACCAGAAGACGTTCCCGTACGACATCGTGCGAAATGCGGATGTGGGTGGAGTCCTCGCCGAGCAAGCCGTCAGCGCGCCTCGTTCGGACCAGGGCGAGATCGTCGGGGCAGCAAAATGGACGAAGGCATGGGAGAAATTCAAGCTTGGGTGATCGGCCTGATCAGCCCGGGTGCGAGTGTGGATAATCACCGTGACCTCAACCGGGAGCCTGGAGCTCGGCTATTCGGCACTTGATAGGTGGCGGTCGCCTCCGCCTCCACCTCCGACTGTCGTTCGTGAACGGTGATCGTGATTGTGCAACGGGATTTGATCGCGCCCCAACAGCTGTCCTCGACGGGCGAATGCCGGCCACTAGGGCGGTCTAAAAGCGACCACACGGGTGGCAGCGACCGGCCTCGATATTTGGGACGCAGACGGGCTACCGCGCACTATCGGCACGATATGAAGCCTCGCCGAGCGGGACATCCTCAGGATGAGCCGGGGAGGCTTGCTTGCTGACCAGGCGGGGCTTGCCACGCCTGCACGTCCCGCTACGCTTGTTAGCTCCAGCTGGCGGCTTCTACGGTCTCTTTTTCGTGGTGCCCCTGACTATTCTGATCGTCCTCAGCTTCTGGACCGTCAATGCCTTTGTGATCGTCCCCGAGTGGACACTGTCGAACTATCTTGATGCGGTGTCGTCCGCCCTTTACGGAGCGGTGTTTGTGCGGACGATCCTCATCGGACTCGGCACAGCCGCCGTGGTTGTCCCCATCGCCTACGTCCTTGCGTACCTCATGCGTTTCGTTTTCGAGCGTCGCGGCCAGTTCATGCTTGACCTCGTGCTCGTCTCGATGTTCAGTGGGTACCTCGTACGCATCTACGCGTGGCGAACGATTCTCGGGAAGGAAGGCCTTCTCAACACCTTGCTCCTCCAGATGGGGGTTATCTCTGAGCCGATCACGTTCCTCATCTACAGCAATTTGGCGGTAGTCATCACCCTTGTTGGACTCCTCCTGCCTCTGGTCCTGCTTCCCATCTACTCGTCGATGTCGAATGTGTCGCGGGAACATCTCGAAGTCGCCCGCGACCTCGGGTCGAAAGGGGTCGGGCTGCATCGAACCATCCTCGTGCCCATGGTCCTCCCAGGTCTCGGGGCAGGGTTCGCCATCGCCTTCATTCTCTCGGTCGGGGACTTTGTGATTCCACAGATGGTCGGGGGTCCCCAGGGGGTCATGGTCGGCAATCTGATCGCCGACCAATTCAAGGGCACGGGGGCGAACTGGTCAGAAGGCGCGGCGTTCGCATTGATTCTCTTGAGCTGCGTCCTGGTCGTTTACCTGACCACAACGCGCGCCGTGCGGTGGGTAACGAGGTGGTGATCCGGCCGCGCTCCAGTGGGTCCCCCACAGACGGTGAGCGGCACGGATCGAGTAGGCACGTCTTGGCCCGTGTCTTCATCGCGGTGGTGATGGTCTACTTATTCGCGCCGGTAATCGTGACGGTGGTGTTCTCTTTCACGACTTCGCCGCGGTTGAGCCTCCCGATCGAGGGACTCACTCTCGAATGGTACTGGCGTGCGTTCTCCGACCCGTTGTTTTCCGAGGCCCTGATCCACACTGTGATCCTTGCAATCGTGACCGGTGCTGTTGCAGTAGCGTTGGGGGTGTCGTTCTGCTTCGGAGTCGCACGCCTTGGGCCCAGGGCACGCGGTGCGCTACTCGTTGCGAGCTTGGCACCCGCGGCTGTGCCTGCGCTCGTGTTTGGTATCGCCTTGGCGCTCTTCTTCAATGCTCTGGGCAGAACTCAGGGTTTGGTGAACGCGGCGCTAGGGCACATCCTTGTCGCTCTCCCGTTCGTGGTCCTGACGATCAACGCCCGCCTGGCGACGTTCGATTTCTCAATGCTGGAAGCTGCACAGGATCTCGGCGCATCGTCATCGCGAACTTTCTGGGACATTACGTTCCCGATCATCCGTCCGTCGATCCTCGGGGCGGGCTTGCTCGCGATGGCATTGTCGATCGATGAGTTTGTTGTCACCTGGTTCAACGTCGGAAATCAGTTGACGGTACCCGTCCTGATCTGGGGCCTGCTTCGTCGTGGGATCAGTCCATCCATCAACGCGCTGGCAACCGTGATCCTGACCTCATTGATCGTTCTTGTCGTCATGTCGAATCTACTAAATCGCAGGCGGGCGTGAACCCCCCCGCAGTAGAGGTTCGAGGGGTCGGCAAGCGCTTTGGCGAACACGTCGCGCTTGACGAGATCTCATTAATCGTTCACGAGCACGAGTTCGTATCACTGCTGGGTCCGAGCGGATGCGGTAAGACGACGCTGCTTCGGATCATCTCGGGATTCGAGCGGCCAACGACCGGCCGCGTCTTCGTTCATGGTGAAGATGTCACCGCGGTGGCGCCTGATCGCCGCCCGACTAATATCGTCTTTCAGCGCGGGGCGCTGTTCCCTCATATGAACGTGGCCGAGAACGTCGGATACAGTCTTAAGCTCCGAGGATGGTCAAAGGACAGGATTTCGAACCAGGTGGACGAGATGCTTGCACTCGTCCGCCTTGATGGCCTGGGTCACCGAGGACCAACGGAGCTGAGCGGAGGCCAAGTCCAGCGCGCTGCTCTCGCGCGCGCCCTCGCGGCGGAGCCGCGCGTCCTTCTGCTCGACGAGCCGCTGTCGGCCCTCGACTTGAAGCTCCGGCAACACATGGCGCTCGAACTGCGAGCGATTCAGCGCAAGCTGGCGGCGACCTTCGTGTACGTGACCCACGATCAGACTGAGGCCCTGGTCATGTCGGACCGAATCGCCGTCATGAACCAGGGCCGCATTGTCCAGGTAGGCACGCCACGAGAGGTCTACACGCGCCCAGCGTCCGTCTTTGCTTCAGACTTCATCGGCGAAACGAATCTCCTGCCCGGGACGGTCGAGAGCGTTTCGGGCCAAGAGGTTACGATCGCGCTCGGATCAGGGGTCGTGGGTCGTGCGATCGCGCCCGCGCTACTCGCGATTGGGACCCGTGCGACGCTTTCGGTGCGCCCCGAGAGTATCCGGGTTCGACCGGCCGACAATGGCGGGTCGCCAGGGGCCGGACAGCTTGCCGGAACAATCCGCGAAATCGCGTACCTCGGCAGCCACGTGCGAGTCGAAGTAGAGGCCGGAGAGGGCATCGCCCTTTGGGCCGAGCTCCGAGACGAGGAGGTCGTCCAGCTACGAGTTGGCTCGGCAGTGACCGTGAGTTGGTCCACGTCAGCCGCCAGTGCGTTGGCGAACCCAGGCTCCTAAGCGCGAGGAGGCTTGACGAGATCGACGACGTGTGTGAGGCCAGCGGAGCGGGCGACGGCGGCCCGGCTGATCGGCCCGCGGTCGTAAATCGTGCTGAGGACGAGTCCCCTTGGGTGTCTAACCATCCGAAATCTCACCGATTCGCACCGGTCGCCCGAGCTCGGCAGAGCGATCCGCGGCGAAAATCAGTCGGAATGAATTGGTTGCCTCAGCCAAGCTCGTCAGCGGCATCTCCGTATCGTGATCCAACGCATCAAAGAAGGATCGGAACTGTCGCTCGTATGGAGGGTAGGCGACGCCCGCCGGGTTCTCGAGCTTGACGCCCAGTTCGGTCCACTTGTCAGGATCGAGCCCGGCAATCTTGTTCGACCAGAACTTGCCGTCCAGAATCGCACCGTCACTGCCGACGAGGTGGACCCGGAGGTAGTACGGCTGATAGGAATCGATGATCGACGCGACCTTGCCGATCGCACCGTTCTCGAATTTGATGATGGTCACCGATGACGTCGGGTACTCATACCGGGCGAAGACTGGGTTCGGCGATCTGGTGATGTAGCTCGTTACCTCTGTCGCTCGTGAACCCATGAACATGAGCAAGCCGTCGACCGCGTGACAGCCGGCCGAAAGGAGGCTGCTGCCGCCGCCCACGAGGAGACGGTTCCATTCGTACTGACTGACGGAAGGTCCTATCTCGTGGTAGTAGTCGACCTCGCCATAGTGGAGCGGACCGATCAGATCCTGGTCGATTAGGCTTTGTGTGGCTGTGAATTGCTTCGAGAAGCGCTCCTCGAAGCAGACACACGTCCGAACGTTGCTGGCGGCAACGGCCGAGGTCAACTCCCGCAGTTCCGTGACGTTGAGGGCGATCGGCTTCTCGATGATGAGGTGCTTGCCTGCTTGAGCTGCCGCTATGGCCTGGGCCGCATGCAGATTACTTCGGCTGCACACATCGACCACGTCGATGTCACGTCGTGCGAGCAATTCGCGTACATCGCGGACGACCTCGATCGACCGGCCCCGACCTCGGGCGAGAAGAGCTTCGTCAGCGTCCGGGCGCGCCGTGCAAATCGCGACGACCTCAGCGTTCGGAATCTGTTCGAGTGCCGTCAGGTGAGCGCCTGCAGCCCAACCGTATCCAATGACCCCGACTCGCCATCTGCTCATCG
>JBBRIV010000145.1:0-7429 GCA_038220425.1 Candidatus Limnocylindrales bacterium | reverse complement strand
AGGTGAATGACCGCATTGGTCGAGCCGCCGATCGCGTGGAGCGTGCGGATGGCGTTCTCGAACGCGTCGCGAGTCATGATGTCCGAGGGCCGGGTGTCGGCGGCGACGAGGTCCATGATCTGGGACCCCGCTCGCTCGGCCACCATCCGGCGGCGCGAATCCACCGCCGGGATCGCCGCGCTGCCACTCGGCGCCATGCCCAGCGCCTCCGTCAGGCAGGCCATCGTGGACGCCGTGCCCATCGGCGAACAATGGCCGAAGCTGCGGCACATGCCCGACTCGAACTCATCCCAGTCGGCCTGGCTGATCCGGTTCGCCCGGAGCTCATCGTTCAGCCGCCAGCAATCCGTGCAGGCGCCCACGTCTTCGTTCCGAAATCGCCCACTGAGCATCGGCCCGCCGGTGACCATGAGGGCGGGCACATCGACGCTCGCGGCACCCATGAGGGCCGCCGGCACCGTCTTGTCGCAGCTCGCCAGGAGGACGACACCATCGAGCGGGTTACCGCGGATCAGCTCCTCGACGGCCATGGCCATCAGGTTTCGATAGAGCATCGCGGTCGGCTTGATGATCGGCTCGCCCAGGGAGATCACGGGGACCTCCACCGGGAAGCCTCCCGCCCGGAGCACCCCTCGTTTGACGTGGTCGGCGAGTTCGCGCAGATGCGCATTGCACCCGGCCACCTCGCTCCAGCTGTTCAGGATCCCGATGATCGGCCGCCCAACGAACTCCTCTTCGGCAAATCCCTGCATCCGGAACTGCGACTTGTGGCCGATCAGATCCAGCGCGCCGGTGTTCCACCACGACTCGCTGCGCAGGGGCCGTTGTCCCTCAACCGTCACGCCTCAGCCCTCCTGGGTCCATGCCTTGTGGAGATGGGTCGAATTCATCGTATGATATGCCATGAGCACGGCCACGCCGCTGTGCCCTCGCTCAGGAGTCGAATGGTCGGATGAAGGAGCTGTACCCATTGTCGGGGGTCGTCGCGATCCCGCAGACCCCGTTCGATGACGACGACCGGATCGATCTTGGCAGCTTCGCGCGAGGAGTTGCCGATCGACTTGCGGCCGGCGTCGACGGCCTGCTCTACCCCGTGGTCGCCAGCGAGGTCGCCCACCTGACGCCCGGTGAGCGTCGGACGGTCACGTTGGCGATCCTCGACCAGGCGGCCTCGGAGGTGCCCGTCATCATCGGGGCGAGTGCCGACGACGCCCGGACCGCCAGGTCCCTCGCGGAGTTCGCGATGGCCCATGGGGCCGCCGGCGTCCTGGTCCAGGCTCCGGTTGCACTGTTGCGCGACGAACGGGCGACGCTGGACTACTTCCGGGTCGTGTGCGAGGCGCCCATCGAGGTGCTCATGATCCAGGATCTCGATTGGAACGGACCTGGGCTGCCGGTCCAGACGATCGTCCACCTGTTCGAGGAACTGGAGCCGTTTCGGTGCATCAAGGTCGAAACCGTGCCGGCCGGAAGCAAGTACAGCGCCATCCTTGCCGCGACTCGCGGTCGCCTCAACGTCTCGGCGGGATGGGCCGTGCCACAGCTCATCGAGGCCCTCGATCGGGGGATCCATGCCGTCACGCCAGGCGGCCTGCATTGGGTCATCCGGGAGGTCATCCGCCGCTACCGGGCCGGCGAGCGTGCCTCGGCGAGGACGTTGTTCGATCGCCTGCTGCCCATCCTGGGCTGGCAGAATCAGCACATTGACATATCGAACCAGTTCCTGAAGTTGCTGGCCGTGCGCCAGGGGATCATCGCTAATGCCGCGCTCCGCCAACCGGTTGTCCCGTTCGACGTGTATCACCGGCGCATCGCGGAGGAGCTGATCGAGGAGGCGATGGTCCTTCACGCGGAGATCGGCTGGCGTCCGTCGTGAGGGCCGTGCGCTGGCATGCCCGCAACGATGTCCGGCTGGACGAGGTCCCGGTGCCCTCGCCGGGCGACACGGAGGTCCTCATCCAGATCGAGGCCGCCGCGATCTGCGGCACCGATGTCGACGAGGTTCGCCACGGTCCGATCACGGTCCCGGTCCGGTCCCATCCGGTCAACGGTCGCTCGGCGCCGATCACCCTTGGCCACGAGATGGTTGGCGTCGTGGTCGCCGCCGGACCGGCGGCCGGCGTGACCGTCGGTGCCCGGGTGGCACCCTGGCCGTCGCAACCGTGCGGTCGGTGCCGCGAATGCGTCACGGGCCATGCCAATCGCTGCCCGCTGACGGTGGCCCTGGGGATGAGCGCCGACGGCGGCATGGCCGACTACCTGGTCGTCGAGGGCAGCCGCTGCGTGCCCGTCGGAGCGGAGGTTGAGCTTGAGCGCGCGGTCCTGGTCGAACCGTTTGCGGTGGCCCTCCACGGCGTCCACCAGGTCGACATCACCGGCCGCCGGGTGGCCGTCGTCGGGATCGGGTCGCTGGGCCTGTGCGTCGTCGAGGCGGCCCTCCTGGCCGGGGCCGGGGAGGTGATCGCGATGAGTCGCTCCGAGGTGGCGCGCGCAGCTGCAATTGAGGTCGGCGCCAGCGCAGCCGTACCCCTCGAGGACGCCGGCGATCTCGACGCAGAGGTGGTCTTCGAGACGGCCGGGGCCACCCCCGCCATCGACGCATCGTTCGCGGCCGTGCGCCGTGGCGGTCGGATCCTCGTCCTGGGGGGTCACCCCCAGCCGATCGGGATCGGTCTCCTCGACCTGACCATCCGGGAGGTCCTAGTCCAGGGATCAGTGAGCCACTGCTTTGCCGACTTCGTCGCCGCCGCCCGAGCGATCACAGCCGGCGAACTTGCCCGCGCCCGACGCCAGGTGGAGTTTGCGCCGCTGGAGGCCGGTCCGGCCCTGCTCCGAACCGAAGCCGCGACGACCAAGCGGATCCTCGTGCCGGGTCTGCCATGACCACCCCGACGCGTTCTCGGCCGGGTGGGATCGTGTGCCCAATGATCACGCCGCTGTCGGCCGACGGCCGCCTCGACGAGGCCGTGTTCCGGGGCCTGATCGATGCCCTCGTTCCCGACCTGGACGGCCTGTTCGTGCTCGGGTCGTCGGGCGAGCTCACCTGGCTGCCCGACGAGACGGCCGTCCAGGTCGCTCGCGTGGCGGTTGACCAGACGGCCGGCCGGATCCCCGTCTACGTCGGGATCGGCGACACGGGGCTGCACCGGACCCTCGCCCGGGCGGACCGGCTCGCCGCTGCCGGGGCTGACTACCTGGTGGTCGCCGCCCCGTTCTACTACTCGGTCACATCAGAGGCGCGAATCATCGAGTACTTCGCAACCATCGCCGACCGGGCGGCGGCTCCGATCATCCTCTACAACATCCCCCAGAACACCCATCTCCCGCTCGCGACGTCGACCGTGGGCAGTCTGGCCGCCCATCCGCGGATCGTCGGGATCAAGGATTCGGCTGGCGACTGGATCGCCTTCGATAGGTTCCTCGCGCTTCGGACGGACGGGTTCAGCGTCCTGCAGGGCCGCGAGCACCTGGCCGCCGTCTCGCTCTGGTCGGGCGCCGACGGCGTGATCTCGGCGATGGCCAACTTCGCCCCGCGCCTGCTCCAGGCCCTGGCCGCGTCCATCCGGGACGGCTGTCCGCGGACCGACACGCTGGCCCTCCAGGCCACGATTGTCGAGCTCGCCGGCGTGTTCGATCAGGGCGACTGGCTGGCCGGCCTCAAAGCCGCCCTGCAGACCCTGGGTTGGAATGTCGGCGAGCCAGGCCCGCCGATCCCGGCCCTCGACCCGGCTCAGCGCCAGGTCGTCGGGGAGATCCTGGCCAGCCCCGAGATCGCCCCCTGGCTGGTGACCCAACCCGAGCTCAGCCGACCCAGGGTGTCCAGCCCCGAATGACGGTGATCCCCGTGCTCGACGAACCTCAATCGTTCCTGATCGCGCTTGACCAGTGCGGTCTCGAGCTCCAGGCCCCGCATCTGCGGACGACAACCAAGCGCCGCGTCGAGACCGCGGACGTCGACGCCGCCTCGCTGCCCAGCGACAGCCTCCGGTACGTTGGCTGGGATCCCCAGGCGTTGGAGGCGCTGTTCACGGGCCTCGACCCACAGGCGACCCATGAGCTCGAGGCGATCCTGGTCTGCGAGCACGACGTCCGGCGGGTCATCTCGATCACGTCGGGCGCGCTCGAGCTGCTGGCGCCGGTCGAGCTCAGCCAGGGGACGGCCACAATCGTTCGGGTCGGCGTCCCGCCCAGCGCGTTTTCTGGCGGCGTCCTCGAGGTCCGAGTCAACCGGGTCGTCGGGCCCGACGTCACCCTGTCCGAGCTGCGCCTGTTCTCGTCCGAGCCGCCCGCGCCGGCCCTGACCGTCGTAGGCGATTCGCGGGGCGGACTGATCGGGACCGTGGGCGCCCCGGATTTCAGCGGCATCCCCAACATCCAGGTGCGCGTCACCGGCGATGCCGGGACGGTCGAGGTCAGCACCGACTCGTCCGGGATCTTCCGGGTGCCTGCCCTCACCGGGCTGTCGAACGGTCGGCACGGCCGGCTGATGATCGCGACGGGCGACTCCGGCCAGGCGACGGAGCGATCGGTGGACAGCCGGCATCTCGCGCTCGGACTGCGCGAGGTGCCGCCCCTGGCCGATCGTCTCGATCTCGCTGGTCCGTGGACATTCCGCGGCGGGCCGTGGGACGGTCCGGCCCCCTCGGCCACCCGAGCGTCCATCGCCCGCGTTCCCGGCCATGTCATCTACGACGCTCTCGTCCCGGCGGACGGCGTGGCGACACTGGAGCGGGCATTCGAGCTGCCCGAGTCCTGGTCGGACTCTGCCGTGTTCCTGCGCTGCGATGGCGCCTATGGGCGGGCCGAGGTGTTCGTCAACGGTTCGCTGGCCGGCGTCCACGGCAGCGGGGCGACTTCGTTCGATCTCGAGATCACGCCGTTCCTTGTGCCCACCGGGAACGTTGTGGCCGTCACCCTGACCGAGTTCACGCCCTATGCGGTCCTGGATGACATGAGCTGGTACGCCCACATGTCATTGCTCGGGATCTGGCGCGACATCTTCCTGTTCGCGACGCCCAGGCTCCATCTCGGTCAGCTCGACCTGCATGCCGACTGGGATCCCGGTTCGGGCACAGGCGCGCTCGACCTGGGCGTCGACGTGATCGACCTGGACGCGGCCGATCGAACCTACCAGCTGGACGTCACGATCAGCGACGGCGCCGGCGGGGATGTCCATCGCTCGAGCCGCCACGGGTCCATCCAGGGCGCGCCGAGCGAGCGCCAGGCCATCTCGCTGAAGCAGCTGGCCGTGCGCCCGTGGTCGGCCGAGGAGCCAGTGCTGTACGACCTGGACGTGGTGTTGAGCGCCGCCGGCAGACCGTCCCAGTCGTACCAGCGCCGGATCGGATTCCGACGGGTCGAGATGCGCGCCAACCAGCTCCTCGTCAACGGGTCACCCATCCGGATCCGCGGAGTCAATCGGCACGACTCCCGGATGCTCAAGGGCCGGGCGCTGTCTGCCCAGGACATCCGCGAAGACGTGCTGAACCTGCGCCGGGCCAACGTCAACGTGATCAGGACCTCGCACTATCCGCCGAGCCCGCACTTCCTCGACGCCTGCGACGAGCTGGGCATGTTCGTGTTCGAGCAGCCGCCGATCTGCTTCTCGGGTGGCTTCGACGACCACCACTGGACGCGCACGAACGAGGCCGCCCAGCTGGTCCCGTATCTCCTGGAGGTGACTGCCGAGACCGTCCAGCGGGACCGGGGACGCTGCTCGATCATCGTCTGGGATCTCGGCAACGAGAGCCGCTGGGGTAGCGGGTTCGATGCCCAGCTGGCCCTCGTCCGGGCCATGGACCCGAGCCGCCCCACGACGTTCTCATTCGACCTCAACGAGATGGGCAGCGAGAACGAACTGGTTGGCAAGCCCACTGCCGAGCGACCCGAGATCCGGAGCTACCACTACCCGGGTTGGGATCGCACCTGGCAGGAGGACCTCGCCTGGCTCAGCTCCTACGACCAGCCGGTCGTCCTGGATGAGTACGCCCCGCTCTTCGCGCCATGCCTGCGCGGGCCCGGCGAGGGCTACGGCCTGGCGATCGACCCGGGCATCCGCGATTACTGGGGCGCCGGCTATCAACCATTCATGGCGGCCGCGCTCCAGGAACAGGGCTGCATCGGCGGGATGATCTGGGGCGGGTTTGGGGAAGTGTTCGCCATCCCGCTCGACCTCACCATCGGGCAGGGGCCGTGGGCCCACCTGCCGGTCACCGACTACGTGCGGACTCGCGACCACTACCCGGCCGAACCCGGCGTTTTTCGCCGGGGAGATGGCGACTGGGGCATCTTCGATGCCTGGAACCGGGCGAGGCCGGAGCTCTGGCACGTCCACAAGATGTACTCGCCGATCTCCGTCTCGAATGTTGCGTTCAACGACGCCGGCGACCGGCTCGACCTGACCCTGCTCAATGGTTTCTCCCATCGTTCACTGGCCGGGCTCGACATCAGGCTGACCGGGGGCGACCTGGAGGGCGTGCCCGAGCTTGAAGCTCGCCCGGGCGAGGCAAGCCAGATCAAGGTCCGCCGGGATCCTGGGTCCTCGCTGATTCGCCTGGAGATCGGACATCCTGAGGGCTGGCTGGTCGACGGCTACGAATGGGCGTGGCCGGGCGCCGGTGTCCCGCCCCAGTTGACCGTGCTGGAGCGCGCCTACAAGCTGGAGCTCGACCTGTCGGAACCCGGATCGCTGATCGTCTCGGGCGCCGGTCGGCGCTGGCTACGGGACTGGCCGGAATTCCATGTCCTGGACGTGGACCTGCCCCACGTGCCCGTTCCGTTGCCATCCACCGGCGATGGCCAGATCGTGGCCCTGGGGCCGGACGAAGCTCGCGTGTCGCTGGCAAGCAGGGACTGGCAGGGGTCGATATCCGCCCGGATCAACGGACCCACCGTCGTCTTCGAATACGAATGCACGTACCGCGGATCGCGTGCCTTCAACGCCAAGGAAGTGGGTCTGACCATCCGCCCCTCGGTCGAATTGACCGACCTGTGGTGGCAGCGCACCGGCGAGTGGAGCCACTATCCGGCGGAGCACATCGGACGAACATCAGGCTACGCGGCGGGATCCCCGGGCGCCAACACGTCCCTCGCTCCAGCCCTCACCTGGGAGCAGGACGCCACTGCGGCGGGCAGCAACGACTATCGGAGCGTGAAGCGGGCGATCCTTGTCGGCGGGGCCACCGACGGCCGGCATTCCCTGACCGTGCTGCCCGCCGGGACGCAGCATCTCCGGGCCGAGCTGGCCGATGGATTACCCGAGGTGCATGTGCTCGACTGGTACGGCGGCGTGCGGACCGCCGACGGCAACCACCCGATCTGGTCTGCCTACTTCGGGTTCGGCCTGCCGATCACGACGGGCACGACCCTGCGCGGCCAGATCGTGCTTGCGGCAGGCGAACGCCCTGACGACCCCTGAGCGGGATCACGA
>JBBRIV010000144.1:0-7445 GCA_038220425.1 Candidatus Limnocylindrales bacterium | reverse complement strand
GACCTGCTGCTGCCGCTCCTGGGGACCAACCCGGCCGAGCCATTCGGGGCCGCCAAGGCTCGCCTCGCCGCAGCCGTCGAGGCCAACCGGGTCCAGATCCTGGACCTCAGCCATCGGATCCACGCCACCCCCGAACCGGCCTTCGAGGAATTCCAGGCGGCTAGCTGGGTCGCCGACGCGATTCGCGCCCATGGCTTCACCGTCGAGCATCCAGCCGGCAGCCTGGCGACCGCGGTGCGCGGCCGGTTGCGCGGCGGCCGGCCCGGAGCTGCGACCGGTTCCGGGCCGCGGATCGGGATCCTGGCCGAGTACGATGCGCTGCCCGGCCTGGGTCTCGGCTGCGGCCACAACCTGATGGCCGCGGCCGGTGTCGGGGCCGCGATCGCCCTGGCCGCGGTCGTCGCCGAGTTGCCCGGCGAGATCGTCTTCCTGGGCACACCCGCCGAGGAACGTGGCTCGGCCAAGCAGACGATGCTCGACGAGGGCCTGTTCGACGGGCTGGATGCCGCCATCCAGTTCCACCCGTCGGACATCACCCACCTCGATTGCGGCCTGCTGGCCGCCGAGGACGTCCACGTCACCTTCCACGGCCTGCAGGCCCACGCCGCGTATGACCCATGGCGCGGCCGGAACGCCCTCGACGCGATGATCAGCCTGTTCACCTCGGTTGGCCTGTGGCGCCAGCAGCTCCATCCCCAGGACCGCGTTCACGGGATCATCCAGGAAGGGGGCACGGCGGCCAACGTGATCCCCGATCGGACCCGGGCCTGGTTCATGCTCCGCTCGCCCAACCAGGCCGACTACGTGGCGATGCGCGCCCGGTTTGGCGACCTGTGCCGGGCGGCCGCCCTGGCCGCCGACTGCACCGTCGAGGTGGAGTTCAGCGGATACAGCGCCACGATGCGCAACAACCAGGTCCTGGGCGATCGGTTCGGGGCGAACCTGGCGGCCTATGGAATCGTGGCCGGGCCCCAGCCCGACCAGTACGGCAGCGCCGATATGGGCAACGTCAGCCAGGTCCTCCCGACCACCCACCCGCAGGTCGCGATCTGCGCAGCCGGCGTGCCCGCCCATTCGCTCGAGTTTCGCGACCTCGCCGCCTCGCCCTATGCCGACGAGGTCACCCTGCGGGTGGCCGCGGTCGTGGCCCAGACCGCCTACGAGCTGTTTGCCGACCCGGCCCTGGTCGATCGGTCGTGGCGGGCATTCCGGGCCGACGAACCCGGCGGTTAGCCCGCCCCAAGGCGCGAATCGGGCAGTGCTAGGATTGCCCCGGCGCGCCCCGCTGGACGTTTCGATTCGAACCGGCGGCGTCCCCAGAAGATGATCACGGACGACACCCCGCTGGGCCGTCGTTGATTCGTCTCCCGGAGGTCCCGATGGCCAAGCGCCATGATCCCAGTCCCGCCGACGGCTTTGCTGCGGCCAATGGCTGGAACCAGGACTACGAGGTCTTCGCCGACTTCGACCTGCCCACCTACGTCGGTCCGACCACGTTCATGAACCTGCCCTGGATCACCGACCCGGCGGTCCTGCGCGCCCGGCGCACCGACGTGGCGATCATCGGCGCCCCGTTCGACGATGCGGTCAGCCACCGCTCGGGCGCCCGGTTCGGTCCGCGGGCGATCCGTGAAGCCCAGTACACGTCGGGCTCGATCAACTCACTGCAGCTTGGCGTTGAGCCCTTCGAAGTGCTCGACGTGGTCGATGCCGGCGATGCCAACGTCGTGCCGGCCTGGACGGAGCGGGCCCACGCGATGATCTACCGGAAGGTCCGCGAGGTCGCCGAGACCGGCGCCATCCCGATCGTCCTGGGCGGTGACCACTCGATCACCTGGCCGTCGGCGACCGCGATTGCCGAGGTCCGCCGGCCGGGTTCGATCGGGATCGTCCATTTCGACGCCCACGCCGACACGGCCAACGATGACTGGGGCGTGCTCGCCGGTCATGGCACGCCGATGCGCCGGCTGATCGAGTCGGGCGCGGTCAAGGGTTCGAACTTCGTCCAGGTTGGACTGCGCGGCTACTGGCCCTCGGTGGATGTCTTCGAGTGGATGAAGCAGCACGGATTGCGCTGGCACCTGATGCGCGAGATCGAGGACCGGGGAGCCGAGGCGGTCATCGCTGATGCGATCGCCGAGGCGCTGGACGGACCGGATTCGGTCTACCTGAGCATCGACATCGACGTGATCGACCCGGGCCTCGCTCCGGGAACCGGAACGCCCGAGCCGGGCGGCATGCTGACCCGCGAGGTTCTCCGGGCGATCCGCCAGATCGTGGCCGCCGTCGACCTGTGCGGGATGGACATCGTCGAAGTCTCGCCGCCCTACGACCATGCCGAAACGACCGCGATGGCCGCCAACCGGGCCGCCCTCGAGGCGATCAGCGCCCTGGCCGTCAAGAAGCGCTCGGGCACCACCGTTCGCTGGGAACCACCGGCCGGGTGACTGACGCCAACGAGCCCAGCGGCGTGACCGGCGCCGCGCTTGCCCGGCTGTACGACCTCGACCTGGCCGAGGATCCGGGCGATGACCTGGCCCTGTACCTGGCCCTGGCCGAACGAACGGGCGGCCCGATCCTTGAGCTGGCGGCCGGCACTGGGCGGATCGTCCGGCCTCTGGTGGCGGCGGGCTACGACGTCACGGCCGTGGACCTGGACCCGGCGATGCTGGCGCGCCTGACGGATTCCCGGTTGCCCGGCGTCACGACCGTCCTGGCCGACCTGACCGGCTGGCAGCCGGCGGGCCCGATCTTCAAGCTGGCGATCCTGGGCCTCAATTCCCTGTTCCTGATGGCCGAGCGCCACCAGCAGCGAGCGGCCCTGGCCACCCTGGCGGGGGCGCTTTCCCCGGGCGGCCTGGCCGTCATCGACATCTGGCTGCCCGACGCGGCCGACCTGGCCCGCTACGACCAGCGGCTCCTGCTCGATTACGTCCGGACCGATCCGGAGACGGGCCGGACCGTGACCAAGACCGTCGCGGCGCTTCATGACGCGGCCACGGCCACGGTCCTCTTGACCTCGATCTACGACGAGGGCATGCCCGGCGAACCCCTCGTCCGTTTCGTCCGGCGCGACGTGCTCCGCCTGCTGAACGCCGCCGAGCTGGTCGACTTGGCCCGGGCGGCCGGCCTTGAGGTGGAGTCGCTGGCCGGCGATTACGGCCTCGAACCGCTGGGCCCGGGCGCCGAACGGGCGATCCTGATCGCGAGGCGTCCATAGCCTCGATGGCGGTACGTCGGATGGCCCGATCGGAGGGCTAGCCGGACCGTCGGCGCATGGTATCGTCGATCGATGGCCAAGGACCAGATCCGGCTCCTGCTCGTTGAAGACGTGCCGCAGGTGGCGCAATACGTGCGCGGTCTGCTCAATGCGCAGAGCGCGATCAAGTTGCTGGACGTCCTGATCGACGGGTCAAAAGCCACCGGCCAGATCGGCCAGCTTCGCCCGGACGTCCTGATCGTCGACGCCCTGCTCCAGGGCCGGATCAAGGGCCTCCAGCTGGTCGACCAGCTCCACGCCACCGGGTCGGGCCTGCCGATGATCGTGCTGACCGTGCCCCAGCATCCGATCGAGCCCGATCCCGAGCGCGGGATCCACGCCGTCCTGATGATGCCGTTCTCGGGCTTCGACCTGATGAACAAGGTATCCGGCGTCCACCACGCCTTCCAGCTGAGCGAACAGGCCGCAGCGTCCCGGGTGCTGACCGTGTTTGCCCCGAAGGGCGGCGTGGGCAAGACCACGGTGGCCTTCAACCTGGCGGTGGCCATGGGCCAGGCCGGCAAGAAGACCGCCCTCATCGACGGCAGCCTCCAGTTCGGCGACCTGCGTTCGCTGCTCAAAGTTCCACCCGACGCGCCCTCGATCCTGGATCTGCCCACCGACCGGGTCCAGGAATCGGACCTGGCCGACGTCCTGTGGCGCGACCCGTCGGGCGTGGACATCCTGCTCGCACCGCCCCGGATCGAGCAGGCTGAGATGGTCACCGTCCGCGACGTGGACAAGATCCTGTCGCTCCTGCGCCGGGTCTACGAGGTGGTCGTGATCGATACCCCGGCCGCCCTCACCGACACCACCCTGAGCTTCCTCGACGCATGCGACACGATCATCGAGATCGTCACCTTCGACTCGACCACGATTCACAACACGCTGGCCATGGCCGACACGTTCCGCTCGATCGGTTACCCCGCGAGCAAGGTCCGCTACCTCGTCAATCGGGCCGACTCGGCTGGTGGCATGGACCTCAAGGAGCTGGCGGCCGTGATCGGCCGGATGCCCGAGCACTACGTCGTATCCGATGGGCGGCTGGTCATCCAGGCCAATAACGGTGGAGTGCCCTTCGTGCTGGCCGAACCGGGCGCCCAGGTCAGCCTTGATATCACCCGGGTCGCGGCCGAGCTGCTGGTCGGCGAACAGGTCCCGGTCGGGGCGCGGCGGTAGGTCCCGTGTCCGATCCGCGTCCGATCGGAGTCTTCGACTCCGGCGTCGGCGGCCTGACCGTCCTGCGCGAAATCCTGCGCCGGCTGCCCCGCGAATCGACGATCTACCTCGGCGACAACGCTCGGGCTCCGTATGGCACGCGCTCCGACGAGGAGGTCCTGGCGTTCAGCCGCCAGGCGATCGAGCGACTGGCCCGGCGCGACGTCAAGGCGATCGTCATCGCCTGCAACACGTCCACGGCGATCGCCCTGGCCGACCTCCGCCGACGCCATGACCTGCCCATCCTGGGGGTGATCCGGCCGGGCGCCGTGACCGCCGCCCTGTCCACCCGCAACCGCCGGGTTGGGGTGATCGCCACCACGGCCACGGTTCGTTCGCATGCCTACTTCCAGGCCATCAAGGAAGAGAACCCGGCGATCGAGATCTACGAGCACGCCACGCCGGCCCTGGTGCCCCTGGTCGAGGCCGGCCGGCTGCGCGGACCGGACGTCGAGGCGATCGTCCGCGAATCCCTCGTCGGCCTGCTCGGCGAGCGCGCCATCGACGGCTCCGCCCGCGGCCCGCAGCCGGCTTCGGCCCAGATCGACACGCTCCTCCTGGGCTGCACTCACTACCCCCTGATCGAGGCAGCGATTCGGACGGTCATCGGCGAGCGGATCGCGCTGGTCGACTCGGCGACGGCAACCGCCGGGGCGCTGGCCGACCTGCTGGCGATCAACGGCCTCGAGGCGCCCGGCTCGACTCGCGGGACGGCAGCCGACCCCGGCCACGCGGGCCACGACCGACCGGTGACGGACAGCCGGCCGATCGTCCATCGCCAGCTGACGACCGGGCCGGTCGACGCGTTTCGGGAGCTGGCCGGGCGGCTGTTCGGGGATGGCTTCGTGGACGTCGAGGCGATCGAGCTGGGCGTACCCGTCGGATGACCAACCCACGTCGCGATGATCGGCTGTGGCAGGCCGGCTTCCTCGTTGGCTCCGCCCTGGGCGCCGCCGTCACCGTGCTCGGCCGGCGGGCGGAGCGTTCGGCCCGGCGCGGCCTGATCGACTGGAGCCAGGCCGAGGCAGTAGCCGTTGGGCGCTTGAAGAAGGTGCCCGGCAGCCTGGATGCCGCCGAGCTCCGGCGGGCCGAGCCGGCCTATGCCGCGGCGATGGCCGTCGTCGTGCCCCGCCTGGCCAGCGCGCTCGGGACGGAGCTTCCGGGGATCGTGGATCGCGTCGGCGTGGTCGACCGGGCCGGCTGGGTCAAGGCCAACGCCGCCGGCTTCGCCGACCTGATCGGCCGGCTGGAGGGCCAGCTGCTCGACCAGGTGGTCCCCGCCGGCGGGGGACTGCTGCCGGCCACCCTGGCCATTGCCAACCGCTGGGTCACCACCCACCAGATCGGCTACCTCCTGGGGTTCATGGGCGGTCGCGTCCTGGGCCAGTACGACATCGCCCTCCTCGCCGCCGAAGCCACGCCGGGTCGGCTCCTGTTCGTGGAGGAGAACATCCGGCAGGTCGCCAAGGCGCTTGACGTGCCACTTGACCCGTTCCGGATCTGGATTGCCCTGCACGAGACGACCCACGCCTTCGAGTTCGAGGCGCATCCCTGGCTCCGGCCGTACCTGGCCGAGCGACTCGAGCGCCAGCTGACCGCCTTCTCGAACGGCGCGGCCTCGCTCAGCCGGGATGGCCTCAAGCGCCTGGGCCGCTCGCTCCGTGGCGAGGCCGGCGCCGAGCACTGGATGGAGCGGCTCATGGACCCCGAGCAGCGCCGGATGTTCCGCGAGACGCAGGCCGTGATGAGCCTGCTCGAGGGCTTCAGCGACTACGTCATGGACGAGTACGGCCGGGATCTCGTGCCCGGGATTGATCAGATCAGCGAGCGCTTCCACGCCCGGCGGGACCAGAAGAGGACCGGTGTCGAGCGGGCCATGTCGCGCCTGATCGGGATGGACCTGAAGATGGAGCAGTACCGCAAGGGCGAAAAGTTCGTGGCCGCGATCGCCCGGGCCGGTGGGCCGGCGGCGCTCAACCGGCTGTGGGAAGGACCCGAGAGCCTGCCTCGTGACGGTGAGATCGAAGCGCCCGAGCTGTGGCTGGCCCGGGTCAGCGGCTCGCGAGGCGACGCTTGAGCCAGGCGCCGGGCCAGGTCCCGGCCGAGGTCAAGGGCGAGATCAACCGGGTTGCCGGTCCCGGCCGGGGGCCACACGGCGTGCCCGCCGCAATCGCCCTCAGCCCCATCCTCTCGGCGCGCTACCGCTCGCGCGACCTGGAGCGGATCCGCCTGGCCGCGCCCGGCTCACGCCTGGTGATGGTCTCGTTTGACGGCCTGGCCGACGGTCCCGTCGATGAGGTCGAGGTCCTCCTGCGCGGGTTCCTGGGCGCCGATCCCTTCGACCGGCTGCTGGCTCGAACACCGCGGATGGCCTGGGTCCACTCGGCAACGGCCGGCGTCGAGCGGGTGCTCACCCCGCTCAGCCGCCAGCGCAACCTGGTGATCACCAATGCCCGCGGCGTCTTCTCCCAGCCGATCGCCGAATACGTCCTGATGATGATCCTGGCCATCAGCCGCCGATTGCCCCAGCTCATGGAGCTCCAGCGGGAGCGCACCTGGCAGCCCCTCGAGGGCGCCGAGCTGGGCGACGTCACGGTCGGCATCGTGGGTCTCGGCTCGATCGGCCAGGCCGTGGCCAGGCTGGCCACTGCCTTCGGCTGCCGGGTGATCGCGACCCGGCGACAGGCAGGGGACCAGGCCGAATCGCTCGGGCTTGAGCGGATCCTGGGTCCCGAAGGCTTGCCCGAGCTGCTGGCCGAATCCGACTTCGTAGTCCTGGCTGCTCCGCTGACCCCGGCCACCGAGGGCCTGATCGACGGTCCGGCGCTCGACGCGATGAAGCCCGGCGCCTGGCTGATCAACGTGGCCCGGGGCCGGCTGATCGACGAACGGGCGCTCCTTCGGGCGCTCCGCGAGGGCCAGATCGGCGGGGCCATCCTGGATACCTTCCGCGACGAGCCGCTGCCCG
>JBBRIV010000143.1:0-7453 GCA_038220425.1 Candidatus Limnocylindrales bacterium | reverse complement strand
GCGCGGGCTGGGGATCCACACCGGGATCGTGGCGATCTGCCTGGTGCCGTTCGTTGCGGCCTACGGCGCCCGCGGCCTGGGCTACCTCCTGGTCGTCAGTGCCGCCCATGCCGGGATCGATCGAACCAAGATCGTGCTCAGCCGGGCAGCCAGCGCGAGCGCGACCGCCCCAGCCGCGCCGGCTGCACCTGGGGTCGCCCCGGCCGCTGCTTCGGATGGGGCTCCGGATTCGCCCGGGGATCGTGCCTGGACCCCCTTGCCGGCCGTCCTCTTCCTGGCCGACCAGGCGGCCCATTTCGTCGTCCTGCTGGCCGGCGCCAGCGTCCTCCTCCTGGGCCAGCCGACCATGGCCGTGTGGCGGGACGCCGTCCACGCGGCCGGTAGCCACCTGCTCCCGGTGGCCCATCCGGTGCCGGTCCTGGTCCTGCTGGTCGTCCTCATCGACCTGGCGATCATCAACATTCGGGGCGGGGTGTTCCTGATCGGCACGCTCCTTGCCCCGCGCGGGTTCAGCAGCGGTTCGACGCCCGGCCCGGAGCGCGTCGGGGCGACCATCGGTGTGCTTGAGCGGCTGGTCGTGTGCGTGCTCGTCCTGGCCGGCCAGTCGGCCGCCATCGGGTTCGTGATCGCGGCCAAGACGCTCGCCCGGTTCCGCCAGCTCGACGATCGCCACTTCGCCGAGTACTACCTGGTGGGTACCCTGGCCAGCGTCACGCTGGCCCTGGCCACCTCGCTGGTGGCCGCGGCGGTCATCGGGGCCGTCCTGCCCTGACGCCCACGCCTGCCGCCTTGGCTGACTGATTCAGACCAGGCGGCGGGGGATCGTCTCGGCCCAGCTGGCCGTGTGGAAAGGTGCCCCGTCCAGGGTCACCTCCAGGTCCACCGCCAGCTGGAAGTCGGTCTCGTTCGAGGTCATCAGGCCGTTGGCCAGGGCGACGATCGCCCGGCCGTCCTGGTTCAGCCGGTAGACGACCTCGGTGCGCATCCGGGCGTGCGCTGGGTCGCGGTCCGAGGCCGTCATCTCAAGCAGCTCCGAGGAATAGATCGACGTGCCATCGGGTAGGACGGTGGTCCCGCCGCTCCCGGTGGTCACGGTGACCGTGCCGGCCAGGACGTCCTCGCTGATCCGCCAGACCGGCGGATCCTCGGAGTCGATTGCCCCGACGTCGGGCAGGCTGCCTGGCTCCGTCCGGAAGGCCGGCGTGGGCAGCGCTGCCTGGGCCGGGATCGTGGACAGCTCCAGGTACGAACGGCGGAGGTCGATGGTCAGCTCGCCGGGCTGGGGCGACGGCCAGATCACCGGCCAGTAGGCCGACGCGACCGACAGGCGAATGCGCTGGCCCGCCATGAAGCGGTAGCCGGTCTTGCGCATGGAGACCCGGACGTCCTCGAGGCGGCCGGGCTCGAGCGGCTCGGGGGAGCGATGACCCTGGCGATGGGTCAGGTTGAGGATCCCGGCGCTTACCTGGGCCACGCTGCCGTCCGGTGCCACGTCGCTGAGCCGGACCACGACCGTTGCGACTGACATCGTGGCCGCGATCGCGAGGTGCACGACCGGCGTACCGAACAGGTGCACGCCCTCGCCGAGGGGCTCGCTGGTCCAGGTAGGCAGGAGCGCCTCGTCAGGGCGCAGGTCGCGGGCCAATCCATTGGGCTTCCAGCCGGCCCCCCACGACAGCGACGAGCGCGTGCCGATCGTCGCCCGGTGGGTCAGGGTCGTGTGGCCGGCGGCCGGCCGTGATCGGGTCAGTCCTCCGGCCGGGGTCAGATTCAGGATGAGATCCGGAGCGCTCGGGATCGACAGCGGCTCGCTCCGCCAGCGGCCGGGCCAGCTCGCCGGGAAGGCCTCGGGTGGGGCGTACTCCCGCTCGAAGTAGGTCAGGCCAGGCTCGTCCATGACCCCGTTGGCGGTCCCGTTGAGCCAATGATCGAAGAACCGCAGGAACTCATGCCGCCAGTCCACGTTCGGGCCGGGATAGGCCTCGTCGGGCAGGGCGTGGACCCAGTTGCCGATGAGCGCCTTGCGCGGTGCATACGTGCACTGGCTGAGCATCCGGATCGCCGAATCCACGTAGCCGTCCATCCAGCCTGCGATCAGGAAGGTGGGCACCCGGAGCGCCTGCATGTCCGGGCTGAGTGAACCCTGCCGCCAGTAGGGGCCGTCGTGCTGCTGCCGGAGCCACTCGAAGAGCCAGATCGGGGTCTGCTCCAGGCGCTCGCGCCACTCGGCCTCCCAGGCTGGGCCGCGATAGGCCGGCCGGGCCGGCAGGGCGTTGGAGCCGACCATGCTGACGGCGTACTGGCTCAGCTCGCTGGCCGTCACGCAGCCCCCGATGTAGTGGACATCGTCCGTGTAGCGGTCATCGGAGGCGTACATCGGGACGATCGCCCGGAGGTGGGGCGGCTGGAGCAGCGCCACCTGGATCGCCGAGAAGCCGCCCCAGCTGATCCCCCACATGCCGACGTTGCCGTTCGACCAGGGCTGGCCGGCCAGCCACTCGACGGCGTCGTAGCCGTCGCTCGTCTCCTCGGCCGTGTACTCGCCCCGGGCGATCCCCGGGCTGCTGCCGGTTCCCCGAATGTCCAGCCGGCACAGGGCAAAGCCGCGCTCCGCCAGCCAGTGGCCAAAGGCCTCGTCGCTCGCCCAGCGCCAGTCGTCCTTGCGATACGGGATCATCTCGAGGATCGCCGGGAAACGCTGGTTGGGTGCCCCGGCGAGCGCGACCGGCAGCCACAGGTTGGCCGATAGCTCGAGGCCATCCCGGACGGGGATGCGCACGTCGCGCCGGGTCTCCACGTCGAAGCGCGGCAGCGGCGCTGGTCGCGGATCAGGCCCGGGGCTGGGTTCGGGATGGACTCGGGGCTTGGCCATCGGCCGAGTCTAGCGAGCCAGGTAGCCGGCCCGTATGCGCGACCCGACGCCCGGGACGTACGATCCGACGATGAACGATCCGGACCCCACCGACTCGCCCTGGCGGCGGCGCTCGCGCACGGTCGTCTACGAGAACGCCTGGCTGAGCGTCCTCCACGATGAAGTCGACCGGCCTGACGGCCAGCCCGGCATCTACGGCGTGATCCACTTCCAGAATCACGCCGTGGCGATCGTGGCCATCGACGACCAGGACCGGGTCGCCCTGGTCGGCCAGTGGCGCTACACGATCGATGCCTACTCGTGGGAGCTGCCCGAGGGTGGCGTGCCGCCCGACGAGTCCGCCCTGGCCGGCGCCCAGCGGGAACTGCGCGAGGAGACCGGCCTCCAAGCGGCCCGCTGGCAGGAGATCGGGCGAGTCGCCATCTCGAACTCCGTCACCGACGAGTTCGGGACGATCTTCCTGGCCAGCGGGCTCCAGCAGGGACCGGCTTCGCCGGATGGGACCGAAGACCTGCAGGTCCGCTGGGTCGCCTTCGAGGAGGCCCTGGTCATGATCGATGACGGCCGGATCAACGACCTGCTGACGATCGCCGCCATCGAGCGGGTCGGCAGGTTGCGCCGATGAGCCCGACCCTGCACGTCCTGCATGTCCTGCGCGTCTTCGTGGGACCCGGCGATGAGCATGGCAACCCGCTGGGCGTCTTCCTCGATGGTCCGGAAGTTCCGGCCTCGGAGCGGCTGGCGGTGGCTGCCGACCTGGGTTTCAGCGAGACCGTCTTCGTCGACGATGCCCGGACCGGCCGGATGCACATCTTCACCCCGTCCACGGAGCTCCCGTTTGCCGGCCATCCAACCGTCGGCACCGCCTGGCTGCTCGCCCACGTCGGGCAGCCGGTGACGGAGCTGCGGGTTGCGGCCGGGACCGTTGCGACCTGGGCGGAGGAGGATCGACGCTGGGTCCGGGCCCGGCCCGAATGGGTCCACCAGATCACGTTGGAAGAACTGCCCAGCCCGACCGCTGTCGATGCCCTGGAAGGGCCGCCGCCCGGTGAGCTGTCCTGGTATCCGTGGGCCTGGCGGGATCGGTCGGCGGGCACGATCCGCAGCCGCTACTTCCTGCCCGAGTACGGGATTGCCGAGGACGAGGCAACCGGCGCCGCCGCGGTCCTGATCACCGCTCGGCTGGGCCGGGCTCTGGAGATCCTCCAGGGTCGCGGGTCCCGGCTGTCGACACGGCTGACGGCCGATGGCAGCGTCGAGCTGGGCGGACGGGTCGTGCTTGACCATGTGCGCGCGTATGGCTGACCCAGCCCGCCGGGAGTTCGCCGCTGCGGTCATCGGCCTGGGCGGGATCGGCAGCGGGGCCGCTTACTGGCTCAGCCGACGGCTGGGTGCTGACGTCCTGGGCCTCGAGCAATTCGAGCTGGGCCATCTCAACGGGGCCAGCCAGGATCACTCCCGGATCATCCGGCTGTCCTATCACCGACCCGACTATGTCCGCCTGGCCAAACGCGCCTACGAGACCTGGGAGCTCGTGCGGGCCGAGTCGGGTGTCCAGGTGGTGACGACCACCGGCGGCCTGGACCTGTGGCCCGCCGGCGCCCGGATCCCGATGTCCGACTATTCCGCGAGCCTGGCCGCCGAGGGCGTCCCATTCGAGATCCTGGATGCCGCCCAGACGATGCGCCGCTGGCCGCAGTGGCGGCTGGCCGATGACACGGCCACGATCTTCCAGGCGGCCGGCGGGCTGGCCGATCCGAATCGGGCCAACGCCGCCCACCAGCGCCTCGCCCGGCAACACGGCGCGACGCTCCTCGATCGGACGCCGGTCACCCGACTGCGCGATGTTGACGGCGAGATCGAGATCGAGACGGCCGGTAGTGGCACGTTCCGGGCCGGCCAGGTGATCCTGGCCGCCGATGCCTGGACCAACGACCTGCTCGCGTCGTTCGACCGGAGGCTGCCCCTGACGATCACCCGGGAGCAGGTCACCTACTACGCCTGTCCCCGTCCTGGCGACTTTGCGCCCGACCGGTTTCCGGTCTGGATCTGGATGGATGAGCCGTGCTTCTATGGCTTCCCGACCTATGGCGAGGCCGGGCCCAAGGCTGCCCAGGACGTGGGCGGCCAGCCGACCACCGCCCGGGATCGGAGCTTCGAGCCGGATCGGGTTGCCGGTGCCCGCCTCGACGCGTTCATGGCCGCCCATCTGCCGGGCAGTGTCGGTCCCGAGATCCTGACCAAGACCTGCCTGTACACGATGCCGCCCGATCGCGACTTCGTCCTCGACCGGTTGCCCGATCATCCGGCGGTGCTGGTAGCCCTCGGGGCGGCCCACGCCTTCAAGTTCGCCTCGGTCATCGGGCGAATCCTGGCCGAGCTCGTGGTCGATGGCCTGACGCCCTCGGCCGGCGAGATCGAGCGCTTTCGAATCGATCGCGAGCTGCTCCTGGCCAACGATCCACCGACCAGCTTCATGGTCTAGGCGTCCCGTCCGGCGCAACAGCGGTTCGCCACGTGGTTGGCCCTTGCGCAGAACGGAGCGGTTGTGTAACCCTGCCGGAACGATGCGGCCGCAGCCGGCGAGCAGACAGTGCCGCGCCGAGGAGGATTGACCCTGATGCGATCGCCCCTGCGCGACCGGTTCGCGCGCACCATCGCGGCCGTCGGCCTGGCCCTGGCAGCCCTGCTCCCGGCGGCCTCGGCCCGAGCGGCGGCGCCCCTTGTCCTGCGCGTCGGCGAGACCCAGGATCTCGATTCGCTGAATCCGTTCATGACCGCCCTCGAGATCGGCTACGAGGTCTTCACCCTCAACTACGACCTGCTGGTCAACTTCGGCCAGAACAACGAAGCGGTGCCCGGCTTTGCCGACTCGTGGACGCAGTCGTCCGACGGGCTCAGCTGGACCTTCCACATCCGCTCGGGCATGAAGTGGTCCGATGGCCAGCCGGCGACCAGCGAGGACGTACGCTACACGTACCAGCTCGAGCTCAATGGCACCAAGGGCGGCGGAAGCGTGGGCCTGGGCTACCTCGACCCGTACCTCAGGGACTCGTTCGTGACGGCGGTCACGGCCCCCGATCCGTCCACCGTCGTGATCACCACGTCGCGCCCGACGAGCAAGCTGACCTCGGCCTACATCCCGATCCTGCCCGAGCACATCTGGAAGAACGTCACGGCGGCCAACGTGGCCGATTTCAAGAACAACCCGACGAACGTCGGCACCGGCCCCTACCAGGTCGTGGAATGGAAGGCCAGCCAGTACGTCAAGCTCCAGCGCAACCCCAACTATTGGGGAACTGCCGGCGCCCAAGACCAGATCGTGATCCAGTTCTACCCGGACGCGCCCGACACGATGGTCGCCGCCTTCAAGAACAACGAGCTCGACTACATCCACGGTCCCAGCGCCGGGCAGTTCAACCAGCTCAAGACCCTGCCCAAGACGGTGGCCCTGGCCACCGAGAGCAACGGCTTCACCCAGATCAACTTCAACACCTACGACAAGGACATCCCGAGCGGCGGAGCATCGACCAAGGCCCTCCGTGACCCGGCATTCCGGACCGCCCTGGGCTATGCGATCGACAAGCCGACCCTGATCCAGAAGGTCCTCCTGGGCTACGGTTCGCCCGGGACCTGGCAGCGCAAGTGGCATGTCGACCCGACCGACATTCGGCAGTTCAACATCGCCACGGCCAACTCCATGCTCGACACAGCCGGCTATCCGCGCGGGTCCGACGGAACCCGGGTCGACAAGGACGGCAAGCCGATCAACCTCCGACTGTACTTCCCCAGCGACAACCCGGACTACGCCAAGGACGCCCAGTTCGTCCAGGACTGGTACGGCCAGGCGGGCATCAAGGTCACGGCCCAAGGCCTTGACTCAGGCACGCTCGGCACGCTTGAGTACCTGGACGGTTCGAAGCCGACCAAGGGCCAGCTCAAGTACGACATGGTCATCTGGGGCTGGACCGGCGACCCGGACCCGAATGCCCTGCTGACCATCCTGACCACTACGGCGATTGGCAACACGAGTGACAGCCAGTGGTCGAATGCCCAGTACGACGCGCTCTTCGACCAGCAGAACCAGGCCGCCACCGACGCCGATCGGCATGCCCTGATGGCCCAGATGCAGCAGATCTTCTACGACAACGCGCCGTACGAGATCCTGTACTACGACAACAACCTGGACGCCTATCACACGGACAAGTTCGCGAACTGGCAGAACCAGCCGGCCGACGGCGGAGCTCCGTTCTTCCTGGACGGCTCGCTCGCCTACACCGTCCTGACCGATGCCACAAAGGCGACCCCAGTTCCATCCGCTCCGCCCAGCGCCGCGACCTCGCCGGTGGCCGGATCCAGCGCCGGCCCTGTCGCCAGTCCGACGCCGGCTCCGGTGGCCACCGACACGGGCAGCAGCGGCAGTCCGCTGGGCCTGATCCTGGCCGTTGTTGCAATCACCGCCCTGCTGGTGGTGGTCCTGCTGATGACCCGGCGCCGGCGGGCCGCAGCCGCCGAGGACGACGAGTGACCGGCGCGGTCTGACGCCATGGGCAGCCGCTACCTCATCCGGAAGGTCGTAGG
>JBBRIV010000142.1:0-7475 GCA_038220425.1 Candidatus Limnocylindrales bacterium | reverse complement strand
GTTCTCGATCCCGATCGGGACGCTCAACGCCCGGGCCCTCGAAGGGCTGGGCCTGACCAGCAAGCAGGTCGACCTGACCAAGAACTTCTTTGCCCTGGGCCTGATGTTCTGGCTGTACGAGCGCTCCATGGAGCCCACGATCGCCTGGATCGACGACAAGTTCGGCAAGCGGCCGGTCATCGCCGAGTCGAACAAGCGGGCGCTCAAGGCCGGTTACGCCTTCGGCGAGACGACGGAGATGTTCCACACCACCTACCGGGTTCCGGCGGCCCACCTGCCGGCCGGCACCTATCGGAACATTACCGGCAACGAGGCCACGGCCCTCGGGTTCGTGATCGCCGGCCAGAAGGCGAACCGCCAGCTGTTCTACGGCTCATACCCGATCACCCCGGCCAGCGACATCCTGCACCAACTGGCGACATACAAGAACTTCGGGGTCAAGACCTTCCAGGCGGAGGACGAGATTGCCGCGATCGGCAGCGCCATCGGGGCCAGCTACGGCGGCTCGCTGGGGATGACCGGAACCTCCGGACCGGGGATCGCCCTGAAGTCCGAAGCGATGGGCCTGGCTGTGATGGTTGAGCTGCCCCTGATCGTCATCGACGTCCAGCGCGCCGGCCCGTCGACGGGCATGCCCACCAAGACCGAGCAGGCCGACCTGCTCCAGGTCCTGTACGGGCGCAACGGCGACTCGCCGATCCCGGTCGTCGCTCCGTCCACCCCGGCCGACTGCTTCGAGGTGTCGTTCGAGGCGGTCCGCCTGGCCCTCAAGTACATGACCCCGGTGATCTACCTCTCGGACGCATTCCTGGCCACCGGCGCCGAGCCGTGGCGCCTGCCCGACGTGGATGCGCTGCCCGACATCTCGGTGACCAACTGGACCGAGCGCAGTGGCTTTCACCCGTACAGCCGGGACCCGCTGACCCTGGCCCGGCCATGGGCCGTGCCGGGCACGGTCGGCCTGGAGCACCGGATCGGCGGTCTCGAGAAGGCCGACATCACGGGCAACGTCAGCTATGACCCGGACAACCACCACCTGATGCAGTCGCTGCGCGCCGCCAAGGTGGCCGGGATCGCCAACGACATTCCCGACCTGAAGGTCTATGGGCCGGACCGGGGCGACCTGCTGATCCTGGGCTGGGGCTCCACCTACGGGTCCATTCGGAGCGCGGCGGAGCGTCTCCAGGCCGACGGCCATGCCGTGGCCCACGCCCACCTGCGTCACCTCAACCCGTTCCCCAAGAACACCGGGGACGTCCTGGCCGCCTATCGCCGGGTGCTGATCCCCGAGCTCAACCTGGGTCAGCTGCTCCTGCTCATCCGGGCCCGCTACCTGATCGACGCGGTCGGCTACGACCGGGTCCGGGGCAAGCCCTTCCGTATTGCCGAGATCGTGGCCGAGGCACAGCGCCTGCTGGCCGAGCACTGAGGAACCAGGACCGTGACTGAACCCATCGCCAGCGTCGAACCGCTCGAGCCGCCGCCGCTCAGCCCCGAGAATGCGGCCGTCCTGGTCCAGCTCACCCGCAAGGACTTCGTCTCCGACCAGGAGGTCCGCTGGTGCCCGGGCTGCGGCGACTATTCGATCCTGGCCCAGACCCAGAAGGTCATGCCCGACTTCGGCTTTCCCAAGGAGAACATCGTGTTCATCAGCGGGATCGGCTGCTCAGGCCGGTTGCCGTACTACATGAACACCTATGGCTTCCACACGATCCATGGTCGGGCCCCGACGATCGCGACCGGGCTCAAGGCCGCCCGGCCGGACCTGATGGTCTGGGTGATCACCGGCGACGGCGACGCCCTGTCGATCGGGGGCAACCACATCCTGCATTCGATGCGGCGCAACGTGGACATCAAGGTGGTGATGTTCAACAACCGGATTTACGGTCTGACCTAGGGCCAGGCGTCGCCGACATCGGAGTTCGGCAAGGTCACCAAGTCCACCCCGGCCGGCACGATCGACCATCCGATCAGCCCGCTGTCGGTGGCCCTGGCTGCTGAGGCCAGCTTCATCGCCCGCTCGGTCGACACCCACACTGAGCATCTCCAGGCAACCCTCAACCGGGTCGGCTGGCACCACGGCTCGGCCTTCGTCGAGGTCCTCCAGAACTGCAACATCTTCAATGACGGGGCCTACCGGGAGTTCACAGACCGGGAGGTCCGCGAGGACCGGATGCTCGTCCTGGAGAACGGCAAGCCGATGATCTTCGGCAAGGACCGGGACAAGGGCATTCGCCTGAAGGGCCACCAGCCCGAGGTGGTGACGATCGGCGAGAACGGGATCACCGAGGCTGACCTGCTCGTCCACGACGAGACCGACCCACTCATCGCGTTCATGCTCTCGCGCATCTTCTGGCCCGAGTTCCCCGTCCCGGTCGGAGTGATCCGGGACGTCCGGCTGCCCACCCACGACGAGCTCATGACCGCCCAGGTCGAGGCGGCCGTCGCCCAGCGCGGGCCTGGCGATATTCGCCGGCTGCTGGCCGGCGGCGAGACCTGGTTGGTCGAGTAGGCCCACGGCCATGACGATCTGCCCGGTCTGCCACCATCAGAATTTCGCCGGGGAGGACCTGTGCGCGGCATGCGGCGCCGACTTGACGGCGGTCGACCTGCCCCAGGATGCGATCAACTTCCACGGCCGGTTGCTGGGTGAGCACCTCGGCGCCCTGGGCGCCCGGCCACCGGTCACCGTGCCCGCCACGATGGGCCTGGACGAGGCGATCAGCCTGATGCACCGCGGCCCGGAAGACTGCCTGCTGGTCATGAACGGCGACATCCTGGCCGGGATCTTCACCGATCGCGATGCCGTCGTCCGAACCACGGGCATCCGGCTCAGCTCGTTCCTGGTCCGGGACTTCATGACCCGCGACCCGGTGGTCCTGCGCCACGACGAGACGATCGCGATCGCGATCCACAAGATGGCCGTCGGCGAGTTCCGGCACATCCCGATCGTGGAAGATGGCCGGCCGATCGGCGTGGTCGCCGCGGCAGACGTCTTTCGGCACATCCTCGACATCATCGGGTGATACCCGACGCTCGCCCGGTGATTGCGCCGGTGCGCTATGCCGAGCGAATCAGCCAGGTCGCCCGGCTCACCGCTGCTGCCGGCCTGGATGCCTGCCTGATCGGGGTGGGTGCCGACCTGCGCTACCTGACGGGCTACCCGGCGATGGCCCTGGAGCGCCTGACGATGCTGGTCGTGCCGGCCCACGGCACGGCCCTCCTGATCGTGCCCCGCCTGGAGATCAGCTCGGCCCGGAGCTGCCCGGCCGTGGCCGGCGGTTACCTGGACGTCATCACGTCTGACGAGACCCAGGACGGCGTGGCCCTCCTGGTCGAGCGCCTCGGGGCGGAGCTCGAACGGGCCGCCGCCGACATCCGGCGAGTCGCCGTCAGCGATCGACTGTGGGCGATGTTCGTGCTGCGCCTCCAGGCCGCCCTGCCCAATGCCTCGTTCGAGCTTGCGACCAGCGTGACCCGCCAGCTCCGGATGGCCAAGGACGCCCAGGAAGTCGCGCTGCTCCGGCTGGCCGCCGAAGCCGCCGACCGGGTGGTCGGCCAGATCAGCGCCGGCCGCCTGGTTGGCCGGTCCGAGGCGGAGGTCAGCCGCGAGGTCCGCGACCGACTCGTGACCGAGGGCCACGACCTGGCCGAATTTGCGATCATTGGTTCGGGACCCAACAGCGCCTCGCCCCACCACGAAGCCTCCGAACGGGTCATCCAGGCCGGTGAGCCGATCGTGCTCGACATTGGCGGCACACTCGACGGCTATACCTCGGACACGACCCGAACCCTGTGGGTCACCGGCGGCGATCCCGGACTGGGGCCCGATCCTGAGTTCCTGCGCCTGTTCGGCGTCCTGCGCGAAGCCCAGGCGGCGGCCAGTGCGGCGGTCACCCCGGGCATTGCCTGCCAGGATCTCGACGCCACGGCCCGTCGGATCATCAGCGCCGCCGGCTACGGCCCCCAGTTCTTCCACCGCCTGGGTCACGGCATCGGCCTGGAGGCGCACGAAGAGCCGTACCTGGTCGCCGGCAACACCGAGCCGCTCCAGGTGGGCTACGCCTTCAGCGTGGAACCGGGGATCTACCTGGAAGGTCGCTATGGGTCGCGCCTCGAGGACATCGTGGTCTGCGGACCCGTTGGGCCACTGATCCTGAACCGCTCGCCGCTCGACCTGCAGGTCGTCGACGGTCGCTGAGGCATCGCGGGGTATCATCGATCGGATGAGTCGCCACACGCGTCACCGGGTCAACGAGCCGCGTCGGAACGGCCCGCCCGGCGCCGCCGCGAACGCGCGGCCCGTTCGGTTGGCCGTCCCGGATGCCCCACCGGTCGAGGCGCTTGGCGTGGCACCCGCTTTGGCACCGTTCGTGGCACCCACTGGGGCACCCGCCGCTCGGCCTGCCCCGACCCTCGTCGCGCCGGTCGTCGACGAGCCGCTTGAACCCGCTCAGGCAGCAGCTCCCGCCTCGGGCGACGAGCCGCCTGCCGCACTAGGCGGCTTGGCGTTCGCGATCTCCGGCGGCTGCACGCCGGCCCAGCTGCGCCGGTTCATCAAGAGCCGGGCGTACCTGCCCGTCCATGAGATCCGGCGGCGCTTCGGGATCGAGAGCGCTGATGACGACGTGACCGGGTTCGCGATCGAGTCCGGACGGATCTTCGTCGGCCTGCCGGCCCACGAGTGCCGGATCCTGGGTGACCTCGTCCGGGCCGGCGAAGTTGGCTACGAGCTCCAGCTGGATCCCGAGGCACCGATCATCGTGGGTGTCTATCCGATGCGCCCGGTGACCCGCCAATAGTCGCCAAGACGACACTTCGAGCGTCGCCCAAATCGCTGGACGGCGCCGATGCCGTCAGCCAAGATTGGCCCACAGCCCCGGACCGACCGGCGGCACCTCCGGACTACCGGCGGGGATAAGGAGACGAGTGATGCCAAAGGCGCGCAACATGCCCGACGAGTTCAAGGCCAAGAACACCAAGGCCCGGGTCAGCGGCGAAGACGACGTTGAAGGCCACACCATGAAGGCCCGGCTCGCCCCGGACGAGTTCAAGACCAAGATCAGCCGGACCAAGGTCAGCGGCGAAGACGACGTCGAGGGCCACGGCCTGAAGTCCCGGATCACGCCCGGCGAGGGCATCCGTGCCCGCAACGACGGGGAAGAGTTCAAGACCAAGATCAGCCGGACCAAGGTCAGCGGCGAAGACGACGTCGAGGGTCACTGGATGCCCGACGCCAACTCGTCGATGCGCCTGGCCAAGGCGCGCAACTCGGAAGTCGAGCGCGGCGCCCGCCAGCACCAGCTGGAAACCGACGCACGGCGTGCCCAGGCGGACGCCAAGCGGACCCACACCAAGGGCTAGTTGGTACCAGGCTGATCACTCCCTCCAGGCCGGTCCCGCCCAACTCGGGACCGGCCGTCAGACTCACGGGGCAACCCACGAGGCCGTATGGCTGACGGACCGATCGAACTCGAATTTGCGCGACGTGCCCTTAACCACTGCGCGCTTTTCGCGCTCGTCGACGACGTCACCCTGAACACGGTGTGCGCCTCATTGCGCGCCCGGCGCTATCGGCGCAACGAGACGATCTTCCACCAGGGCGATCCGGGCGATGCCCTGTACATCGTCGAATCGGGCTCGGTCAAGGTGGTTCTGCCGTCACCCGAAGGTGAAGATGCGGCGATCATCGCCACCCTCGACCGGGGGTCCTTTTTCGGCGAGCTGGCGCTCCTTGACGGAGCCGACCACAGCGCCACGGCGATCGCGGTCGAGCCCACCCAGACCCTGGTCCTGCGGCGGGAGCCGTTCGAGGAGCTGGTCGAACACGAGCCGGCCCTGCGCCGGGCGCTGATCGGCGGCCTCGTGGCCGAGTTACGCCGGTTGACCAGCCACGTTGGTGAGCTGCACTTCCTGGACCTGCCCGGCCGCCTGGCCAGCCGGATCGCGACGATCGCCCGTGAAACGGACCCCAAGGCCACCACCAACATCGTGCTCGAGTGGCCATACACCCAGTCGGACCTGGCCGGGATGATCGGGGGCACGCGCCAGACCGTGAACCGGCTCCTCCAGGATCTCGTGGGCCGGGGCCTGATCCAGCTTGAGCGCGACCAGCTCCTGATCCCCGACCTGGCCGCCCTGGCCCGCAGCGTCGACCAATGAGCATCCGGTGAGCCCTGCCCGCCGAGGGCCGGCCGACCGGCTGGACGCTGGAGCCCTGGAGCTGCTCCGGGCGATCGTCCGGCGAGGGGCCATCGCCCGGCGCCTGGAGGATGGCGCCGAGCGGACCGTCCTGCGTTCGATCGTGGAAGCCACGGTCACCCTGTTCGACGCCGAGGCAGCCTCGCTGGCCCTGTACGATCCCGAGCTCAGCCAGCTGGTGTTCGTCGTTGCGGCCGGCGAGCAGGGCCAGGGCGTGATCGGACTGGCCATTGCCCCCGACCAGGGGATCGCCGGCTACGTCTTCACCACCGGCCAGGCCCTGGCCCTTTCCGAGGTGGAGCACGACGCCCGGTTCGGCCGCGGTGCCGCCGAGAAGACCGGCTACGTCCCGCGCTCGATCGTGGCGGTTCCCCTGATCGACGAGCGCGGCACGATCGGGGTCCTCGAGGTCCTCGACAAGCGCTCTTCGGCAACCTTCACCCTGCGCGACATCGAGCTGGCCGGCGTCTTCGCCCGGCAGGCCACCGTCGCGATCCGGGCATCCCGGGTGGAACGGGACATGGCCAGCCTGCTCCGGACCAGCCTCGGCGCACTGGCCGGGCCCGACGAAGGGGCCACGGTCGAGCGGGTCGTCCAGCTGGCCACCCTCGGACTCGACGGTGACGACGATGACCGCCTGTGGGCGATCGTCGACCGGGTCGCCCGCTTGCGCCAGGCAGAGCCCGCTGAGCTGGATCTGCTGGCCGAGATTCTGGAGGTCGTGGCCCGCCGGGCGGAGCGCCGGGCCGAGCAACGCCGGCGATCCGGGCGGGCTCGAGCCCGCCAGTGACCGAGGCCGTCCTGCCGGCCTGGAGCGAGCCCTTTGTCGGCGAGCGCCGGGCGGGCCTGGTCCGTTCGCGGCCGCTGGGCGACCTGGACCGGGCCTCGATCTTCGAGGGGGCCGACGGCGCGGGGGTCACCGTGGCGATCATCGATTCGGGCGTGGAGCGCGATCACCCGGCCGTGGGCGGCAAGCTGGTTCGGAGCGTGGTGATCGAGCTGGGTGGCGCTGACGATGACGAACCAACCGTCCGGCCCGATCCGGAAGCGCTCGACGTTGTGGGCCACGGGACCGCCTGTGCGGGGATCATCCACGCCCTGGCCCCAGCCGCCGAGCTGATCAGCGTGCGCGTCCTGGGGCCCGATAACCGGGGCAAGGGCGCGATCTTCGCGGCCGGCCTGGAGTGGGCGATCGGCGAAGGCGCAACGGTGGTCAACCTCAGCCTGTCGTCGCGCAGCGATGCAATGTTCCCGATCTTCCACGACCTGGCCGA
>JBBRIV010000141.1:0-7588 GCA_038220425.1 Candidatus Limnocylindrales bacterium | reverse complement strand
GGGCCGGCCATCCTCGGCCAGGGAGAACTTCACGAAGGGGAACTCGTCGTTCCAGCGCAGCAGCCGGTGATACGACTTGCGCAGCCCGTCGCCAATCGGCGGCGCGAAATGAACCCACGTGATCAAGCCCAAGGCGGGGTCCAGGATGACCGTGAAGCGCACATCGAACCGGCGCCGACCGTCGAGCTGGAGGTCCCAGGCCACCACCGCGTCCCGGTCGACCCGGGCCGTCGGGCTGACCCCGAGTTCGGCGAACCAGCCCTCGACGATGGTGGCGGTGGGCGTCCCGGCCGTTGGCGACATGGACCTGAGTCTAGCCCACGATTCCCGATCAGCGCCCCCGAGCCCCGGTAGTCCTGCCTGTGCGGCGGCTAGGCGGGACTAGCGGCAGACCAGCGGCGGACTAGCGGCTGGCTGCTGGGCGGGGCACGACCTTCGACGGCGCTCGTACCGCCGGCATGTCCTCGGGCCGGACCACGGACTCGCCGCTGCGCACGGTGCGACCCCGGAAATCGGCGGCCTTGACGCCCCCGCCGATCTTCACGTTGCGCCCGATCCGCTGGCCGCGCGGGATCATCGCCCGTTTGCCGACCACGGTGATCCCGGTGTTGAGTCGCCCGGGTTCCTGGCGGTTGGGCGGCCCATCCGGACCATCGCCAACCACGGCGCCCGGGCCAACCACGACCTCCTTGTCGAGGATCGCCCGGTCGATGATCGCGCCCTGGCGGATGACCGAGTCGAACATGATGATCGAGTCACGCACGACGGCGCCCACTTCCACCCGGACGCCCGGCGACAGGACGCTGTTGACGACCGTCCCGTTGATCACGCAGCCGTGGCTGATCAGGCTCTTGTGGACCTGGGCGGTCTCGCCGATCTTGGCCGGTGCGCGCTCCTCGGAGCGGGTATGGATGAGCCAGCTCCGGTCGTACAGGTCGAGGTCGGGATGCTCGGCAACGAGGGCCATGTTGGCTTCCCAGTACGACTGGATCGTGCCCACGTCCTGCCAGTAGCCGTCAAAGCGATAGCCGAAGACCCGGCCACCACCCTCGATCATGGCCGGCACCACGTTGCCCCCAAAGTCGGCCCGATCCTCGGTCAGCCACTTCTTGAGGGCCCGCTTGCTGAACACATAGACGCCCATGCTGGCCAGGTCGCTCTTGGGCACCTTGGGCTTTTCCTGGAATTCGGTGATCCGGTTGTTGTCATCCATGGCCAGGATGCCCATCCGGGTCGCGTCGGCCAGAGGTACCCGGCGGACGGCAATCGTCACGTCGGCCCGGCGCCGACGGTGGGCGGCGATGAACGGCGTGTAATCCATCTTGTAGATGTGGTCGCCGGCCAGGACCAGGACGGTGTCGCACGGGTCGTGGTCAATCACGTTCCAGTTCTGGAGGACGGCGTCGGCCGTGCCCCGGTACCACTCGGCGACCCGCCCGCGGGCGATGTACGGCTGGAGCATCCGGACCCCGCCGGTGTTGCGGTCCAGGTCCCACGGTCGGCCCAGGCCAATGTGGTCGTTGAGCGAGCGTGGGTTGTACTGGGTCAGGACAACCACGTTGTCGATCCCCGAGTTCACGCAGTTGCTCAGGGTGAAGTCGATGATTCGGTACTTGCCGCCAAAGGGCACGGCCGGCTTGGCCCGGACCGAAGACAGGATCGAGAGACGTTCGCCTTCGCCTCCCGCCAGAATCACCGCCATCGTGGGCTTCAACGCGTCCTCCGCTGGATCACGGGTCCCGGTCGCGGTCGCGGCCTGTCCCTGATTCTAGTCCCCTGACACGGGTTCCGGTGCACTCCGGCCGTTACGAGGCCGTCAACGTTTTGATGTGGATACGTCAACGACGCGAGGATGCCGGCCCGATCACAGGAACAGGCGCGGGTTGACGAAGGTGCCGTTGAGCTGGGCCATCCAGTGAAGGTGGGGACCGGTGGTATGGCCGGTCAGTCCCACATAGGCGATCACCTGGCCCTGGGTGACCCAGTCACCGACCCGAACCGGGATCGGATGGCGGGCATCGTCAACGTGGGCGTACCAGGTCAACAGGCTGGACGAGTGGGCAATGATGACCACCCAGGCGCCGTCCGACAGGGGTCCGGCGAAGACCACCCGGCCGTCACCGGCCGCGTGAATCGGGGTGTACATGGGATCGGCGACGTCGATTCCGTTGTGGAAGTGAGCACATGAGCCATACGCCGGCTCCCACGGGAACCCGGTACAGCCGAACTCCTGGGTGACGGTGCCCGAAATCGGCCAGTTGAAGGTCCCGTTGTACTGCGAGGGAATTCCGCTGCCCTGGTTGAGGATGTCCTGGATCTTCTTGGAGATCGCCGCTTCGGCGGCCGACTCGGCGTTGATCGCCTTGCGCAGAGCGGCGGCATTGCCCGACAGCTTGCGATAGGTGGACAGCTGCAGGGCGAGGGCCTTGGAGGTGGCCGCCTGGAGCAACGCCAGTTGGGCCTTGGCCGCGCTGAGCGAGGCCAGGCTGGCGTCGAGCTGGACCTTCTGGGCCGCTGTTTGCTCAGCCAGCGTCTGGGTCTGCTGGCGGGTGGCGGTGGTTGTCTGGTTGAGCGCGTACAGGGTGACCTGGTCGGCCGCGATCTGGTCGGCCAGGGCTCGATCCTGGGTGCCGAAATCGATGAGCTTGCCGACGTCACCGAGGGCGTCGGTGAAGGACTCCGCCGAGAGGAGCGTTTCCAGGATCGAGGTCCGGTCCCGGTCGTAGGCGGCCCGGATGTGGGCGGCCAGGAGGGCCTTGGAGCGGGCCAGGTCGGCCGCCTTCTGCTGTTGTTCGCGATCGAGCCCGATCAGGGCCAGGTCCAGGTTGTTGAGGTCCTGGACCTGCTGGTTGTAGGCCGCCTGGACGGCGTTGACCTTGACCTGGGTCGCCGCGATGTTGGCCTTGACGTCAACCAGGTCGGAGTTGATCCCGACCAGCTTGGTCCGGGTATTGGCCAGGGTCACGGCCAGCTGGGCCTGCAGGGCAGCCAGTTCGGCCATGTGGGCCTTCTGGGCGGCCAGCTGGGCGGCAATCGCCTTCTGCTGGGCCTGCGCCTGCGACAGGTCGTCGCCGCGGACCAGGTTGGGCGTGAACGAGCCACCCAGGAGCGACACGAGGAACGCGGCAACGAGCACCGGGCGGACCAATCGGGCGGTCGTCATCAAGCGAACGAAACTCCATTTGCGCGTCCCGGGATGATACCCCGCTCGTCCAGCCTACCCGGCCGGAGCCGGTCTGGCCACCCTGACAGATGGCCTACGACTGGAGAAGAACGGCCCACAGGGCGCCGATGATCAGGAACGGACCGTACGGGATGAAGCTCTTGAGGCCGATCCGGCGGGTGACCAGCAGGGCCATGATCACCGCCCCGGCGACCAGCACCCCGAAGAACACGCCCAGCGTCGTCCGGCCCAGCCCGGCCAGCAGCCCGACGCCGAACAGCAGCTTCACGTCGCCAATCCCGAACGCGCCGGCGCCAAACGGGATCGACAGGATGAAGAACACGGCCGGGATGACGATGGCACCGAGCAGCGCCGGCAGCATCGCCCCGGGCACGGCCTGGCCGATCAAGGGGTTCTGGCCGCTCAGTCCGTAGATCGCCGCGAAGGCGGCCAGGGGCAGGGTCAGCTCGTCGGGCAGGGTGCGCTGGTCCAGGTCGGTCGCCAGGAGCAGGATCAGGACCACGAAGACCAGACCGTACAGGACGGTGCTGGCTGTGTCCGGGAAGCGCTGTGCGACCTGGTTCAGGGCCGCCCCGCCAACGATCGCGACCACCGCCGTACGCCAGTCGACCGACCGGATCGAGCCGTCCTCGTGGCGCGGCCAGCGAGCGGCGATCCGGTCGGCAACTAGGCCCCAGGCCAGGCCCAGCACGGCCAGGCCGACGGCCAGGGGCGTCATTGTGGCGGCGTCATCGCCGGCGACTCAGCGAGCGCCGGCGAGAGCCAGCTCCACGAGCGTGGCGTGGCTGACGCCGTTCGCGCCACGCGAGGCAAAGGGCAGTGGCTTGCGGAAGTAGCCCGTGCCGCCGATGTCGAGGTGAACCCACGGCCTGGTCCGGAACTCGCGCAGGAACAGCCCGCTCTTGACCAGGGAGCCCTCGGATGAGCCGGCGTTCTGCAGGTCGCCGTACCAGCTGTCCATTTCGGGCACGTAGTCGTCAATCAGGGGGATCTGCCAGTAGCGCTCCCCCGCCATGGCCCCGGCCGCCATGACCGAGTCATACCAGGGCTGGGGCGTCCCGAAGGCACCGGTCACGAGGTGACCGAGCATCCGCGAGACGGCGCCGGTCAGGGTCGCCACGTCGACCAGGTGGGTCGCACCCAGCTGCTCGGCGTAGGTCAGGGCATCACCCAGGATCAGCCGGCCCTCGGCGTCCGTGTTGGTGATCTCGACCTGCTTGCCGTTGAGCGCCCGGACGACATCGCCGGGCCGGGTCGAATGCGAGCCGGGCATGTTCTCGACGGCCGGCGCGATGGCCAGGAGTGGCGTGCCTGGGGCCAGACGGGCGACAGTTTCGATCGCGGCCAGGACCGTGGCGGCGCCGGTCTTGTCCATCTTCATCTCTTCCATCCGGTCGGCCGGCTTGATCGAGATGCCGCCCGAGTCGAAGCACACGCCCTTGCCTACGATCGCCAGGTGGCGGCCCAGGGCGTCGAGCTCACCGGCCGCGCCGGAGCGCAGGACGATCATCCGGGGCGGGTTGTCGCTGCCCTGGCCAACCGCCAGGAACATGCCCATGCCCATCTCGGCGGCCTGCTTCGGTTCGATCACGTCCACCGACAGCCCGTTCCGGGCGGCGATGTCGCGAGCCGCGTCGGCCAGGACGATCGGGTTGACGTCGTTGCTGGCCCGGTTGGCCAGCGTTCGGGCCACGTTGGCGCCCTCGCCGAAGATCCGGCCGCGCTCGGCGGCCCGGCTGAGGGCGGCGACATTGCCGCCCGGCACAACCAGGATCAGCTCGTCGAGGACCGGCGGTGCCGATTCGACCGTGGCCAGGTAGATCGCCTTGGGTTCGTAGCTGCCTTCGACGACGCCGCGCACGAGCAGCTCGGCCACGGTCGCGTCGCCACCTTCGACGTGCGACCCGAGGTCACCCAGCCAGATTGCCAGGGAATGGACGACCCGGCCGCCCAGGCGCCGCTCGATCGTGGCGCCCAGGCGCTGGACGGTCTCGCGGTCGATCGCATCGGCGTCGCCCGCGCCGACGGCCAGCAGCCGGCCGGCGGGAAGCTCACCCGACCCGGCCAGGACGGCGTGGTAGCGCTTGGCCTTGAGCTCGCCGAAGGTGGCCAGGGCGGCCAGCTCGGCGCCACTCTGCCGATTGAGCTCGCCCAACGCGCCCTCGAAGGTGGGTTCGTCGATGATCGGCACGGCGAGAATGTCGGCAACGACCTGCCAGGGCTGATCGGTGCTGATCCGAAGCTGCATGCGCGCGCGAACCTCCGGCTGGCGGACCCGATCGATGATCGGGAATCTGTGACCTCGGGCAGTGTAGCGTCCGGTCAGGGTCCGGGCGGCGGGCCGGATCCGACGATCAGCGAGACGGCATTCGCCAGCGTGCCCTTGGCCGTCTCGATCTCGATCACGGCCTGGTTGAGACCGCCCCGGGCGAGGTCGTCCAGGATCACCACCAGGGCCTTCGTGTCGGGCGGCAGGTTCTGGCGGGCCAGGGTCAGGTCGGCGAAGGCGGCCCGGATCGCCGGAGTGACTTTGTGGGGCGACGCTTCGAGCAGCGTGTACAGCGTGAAGGCCGCCGTGTCGAAGGCGCCGTTGCGGTCGATCCACGAGCTCAGCACCGAGACGTCGATCGTGTTGGCGGCCAGCGCATCCCGGCGCCGGGTGGCCGAGGCCAGGGCTGCCTGGGCCTGGGCCAGGGGGACCAGGGCCTTGGCATACTGGGCGGCACTGCCCAGCTTGATGGCCTGTCCGGCGTAGGTGTCGTGGTCGGCCAGGTCCGAGGTCAGTGCGCTGGCGACGGCGCTGCCCGTGGTCAGGTCAACCCACGAGGTCTGCAGGCCGGCCGTGGCACTGATCGCCACCGTGATCGCGTCGTAGCGCTGGCGCAGATCGGCGCCGATGACCGTCTCGTCGCCGGTGGCGATTCCGGGCAACCCGGCCAGCTTGATCCGGAGAGCAGCCGAATGGGCCGAGATGGTGGCCACCAGGCTGGTCCCGCTGGCGATCGTCGCGTTGAGCGTCGGAGTGTCCCGGTTCACCAGCAGGGCGATCGCGTTGCGGCCGGCCTGGCCGAGCTGGTTCAGCTCATCGGACAGGTGGCCCAGGTCGGTCACGGCAGAGGCCAGTCCGGGTCGGACTGCCTGGTCGGCGGCCCAGGTCAGCTCCGGCCGGCTGCCGTCGCCGGGCGATCGGCTCATGCCCCCGACAACTCCTGCCGAACCCAGGCTCAGGATGATCGCTGCGCTGATCCAGCCGGTTGCAGAGGCGAGCCGGACCAGGCTCCGGCGGCGGTTCGTTGGCTCAGCCGCCGTCACGGACGGCCGGGCTCCTGGCCGGGCTCCTGGCCCCGCAGCCGGCGGGCAAGGTAGCCGAGATTGCCGGCCATGTCGGCCGGGGCCAGCCCGAAGGCCGCCTCGTAGGAATCGAGCGGACCAATGTTGTCCAGCTTCAGCTGGCGGAGCTGGTCAGTGGCCACCGGGAACGGGATGTGGACCAGCTCGGCCGCTCCGGCAACGACCGAGATCAGGGGCACCGGCATGTTAATAACCTTGCGCCGCGTGCCCATTCCGCGGAGAACTTCCTGGGTGATCTCGCGGTAGGTCCAGTAGCGCGGGCCGCCCAGCTCAAGGCGTTGCCCGATCGTCGCCGGACGCTCCAGCGACAGCCGGACCGCGCCGGCCACATCGCGGACCCAGATCGGCTGGAAACGGCTCCGGCCGTCGCCCGGGACGGGCACGATGCCCGGCGAGATCCGGATCAGGCCGGCCACGATGTTGAAGAAGCCATCCCGCTCGCCCCACATCAGCGACGGCTTGAGGATCGTCCAGTCGAGGGCGCTGGCCGCGACGTGTGCCTCCGCCCGGGCTTTTGAGCTCGCATAGTGGAGCTGGGGATCGTCCACGACACCGAGCGCGCCCAGGTGGATCAGGCGCCTGATCCCGGCCGCCCTGGCCGCTTCGATCACGTTGCTGGTGCCCCCGACATTGACCCGGTCCAGGCTCTTGCCGCCATTCAGGTCGCGGGCCAGGGCCACCAGGTGGACGACCGCGTCGGCACCGGCGAAGGCCGGGACCAGGCCACCGGGTGCGTTCACGTCGCCAGTCCGCAGATCGACGCTGTCGCGGACCGACGCGGGTAGCCGATCCAGGACGATCCGGCCGGCGTCTCCCGAACGGACCAGGGCCAGCACACGGTGGCCGCCCGAGATGAGCTCGGGAACCACGTGGCTGCCCACGAACCCGCTCGCGCCGGTGACCAGAACGGTTGCCATGGCCTGAGCGTAGCATCGCCGGGTGATTGAATCGAACCGGCCGGTTTCGGGCGCCGAGGCCGGGGTTCGGCC
Source organism: Candidatus Limnocylindrales bacterium (assembly GCA_038220425.1). GTDB lineage: Bacteria > Chloroflexota > Limnocylindria > Limnocylindrales > CSP1-4 > Palsa-1033. Next base: position 64 of record JBBRIV010000141.1, on the reverse strand, counting down.
GGCGGCCCTCCGGCGCATGGTCGCGGCGATGCCCAAGACCGAGCTGCACCTGCACCTGGATGGC
>JBBRIV010000140.1:0-7599 GCA_038220425.1 Candidatus Limnocylindrales bacterium | reverse complement strand
GCGGCCGTTCACCAGCCCGGATCCGACGATGGACCTCTCGACGTTCCTCGGCCGTGATCAACGGACCTCGGGCCACCTCGCACCTCCTCAACCAGCCGATCGCTATGCGCGGTGTTGCGATGATGCCTAGAACCCAAGGACATCGTGGGTCCGAATCGCGAAGAGCAGGTCGAGCATCTTGGACTGGACCGCCTGGACGGTCTGGCTCATCCCGATCCGGTCGGCGATTCCCGAGAGCTGGACCGCCGCGGTCAACGCGTGCAGGTACTTCTCGGACTCAGGCAGGCTGGCATCGACCGTCACGATCCCGAAGTCAGGTCCACCGCTGGGACCGGCAATCTCGGTGGCGAGCGATTCGGTGAGCAACTCGTACGGCGCGATGATGCATCCACCGGAGCCCAGGTCGAGCAGCCGGCCGTCCGGAATCCGCTCGTGAAGTCGATGCATGAAGCGCATGTCGCGCGACCAGATGAGTCGCTCATCGCCACGCCGCTGGTTAGTGAAGAAGCGCACGAACCGCCCACAGTGAGCCACTGCCATCGGCCTCGTCCGGCCGCTCCCCGCGCAGTCGCAGGCAGGCCCATGATGCGCCAGCTGGTGACCATCACCGTAGGCTCCAGCCGTACCAACGGGGGTCCAGCCGATCGTACGGGCGCGGTCTCCGCCGAGCTTGGCTGGGCGCCTGGTCAGGCGATTCGCTCGCCTGCCCGGACGGCCAGGTCGAGCCGGTTCTCGGGTGGCGCCAGGGGGCACGCCCAGCGTGGATCGAAGGCGCACGACGGCTGATAGGCGAAGTTGAAGTCGAGGATCAGGCTGCCCGTCTCGCGGTTGCCACCAAGGTCGGCACTCTTGGCCGTGTCGAGCAGGTAGCGCCCCGCCGCATACGTCTCGGTCCCACTGGTCGCGTCGCGAAAGGGCAGGAACAACCCGCCCGAATAGCCGGCCATCCAGAACAGCGACAGGGTCCGCGGGCCGTGGACGGGGAAGGGGATCTGGACCGAGCCGACCCGCCGGAAGGACAGGCTGTCGGCGCCGCTGTTGGGCAGGCTGAGGGGGGTACCGAGCAGGGCCGGCCCCGATGTCTCGGGCGCCAGCGGCTCGGCCGTCACGATCACCTCGAAACGCAGGGTCGGGTCGTACGCGAAATGGCGTGAGCTGAAGTTGACCCGGGCGGCTGCCGGCACCGGGCTCATCGGGTGATCCCGGTGCAACCGCTCCCGTTCGGCGCGCCACACGGTCAGGGCGGCTGCCACGTCGCCCACCGCCAGCCGGCGCACTTCGGAATACAGGTCACTGACCTGGCGCCGCCAGTCGGCCAGCTGCAGCTCGGTCCCCGCGTCGACGCTCACCGGGCGAGTATCGGTCCGAGCCCGGCGCGCGTCCAGCAATCGCCCGGGCCGACTAGAATCAGCGTTCATCCAGGATCGCCCAGCGCGGGATCGCATGAGGGAGTTACGTGGCTGACAGGGCGGAGATCGGGGTATTCGGTGGCTCGGGCTTCTACTCGCTGCTCGACGACGTCCGCGAGGTGAAGGTCGACACCCCCTACGGCGGGCCCTCCGACAGCTACTTCCTGGCGGAGGTCGGCGGACGATCGGTGGCCTTCCTGCCGCGCCACGGCCGGCGCCACACGCTGCCCCCGCACAAGGTCAACTACCGGGCCAACGTGTGGGGGATGAAGGCCCTGGGGGTCAAGGCGATCATCAGCCCGTGCGCGGCCGGCTCGCTCCAGCGGGCCGTGGAGCCGGGTCACTTCGTGGTGTGCGACCAGTTTGTGGACCGGACCAGCGGCCGGGCCGACACGTTCTTCGACGGTCCCATCGTCAGCCACGTCAGCTCGGCCGAGATCTACGACCCGGAGCTGCGCCGGATTGCCATCGAGGTGATCCGGGAGCACGGGATCACCGTCCACGAGCACGGCACGGTGGTGGTCATCCAGGGGCCCAGGTTCTCGACCAAAGCCGAGTCGAAGTGGTTTTCGGATGCCGGCTGGGAAGTCATCAACATGACCCAGTACCCGGAGGCCTACCTGTGCCGGGAGCTGGGCATGTCGGTCGTCAACATCAGCCTGATCACCGACTACGACGCCGGGGTCCTGGTCGGGACCGAGGCGGTGACCGCCCATAGCGTCCTGGAGGTCTTCACCACGAATGCCGCCCGGATCCAGCAGGTGGTCCTGGACATGATCAAGCGCTTTCCGGCCGACCTGGCGGCGCTCGGCGCGGGCGCCGGGCTGGCCTTCACCCGGGGCGACGGGCATGCCGCGTCGGACGAGGACATCCGGATCTTTGAAACCGAGCTCAAGGCCTGACCATGACCGGGGCCCCCGAGCAGGCTCCCGACCAGCCGGGCGGACCGACCCATGGCTGCGTGCGCTGTGGGGCGCCGATCCCGATTGACGACGGGATGTGCGAGCGCTGCAACCCGCTGGGCCTCAAACAGCCGGCGCCGTCGCAGGCCCACGGCACCGTGGTCCTGGGGATCGTCGTGGCGGTGATCGTCCTGTTCGCCGTGGCCAAGATCTCGATCCACGGTGTCGGCCCGTTCCAGGGCAGCGTCGCGGCGGTGATCTCCGCCCCGCCCGGCCTGGCCGTCACCGTCAGCGTGACCAACAACGGGACCGCCGCCGGAACCACCACCTGCCGGATCTACGACCCGACGATCCAGGGGATCGGGCCTGAATCCACCTATGCCGACAGCCCCCAGGTCCAGCCCGGCAAGACCGTCTCGTTCTCCAAGCAGGTCAGCTCGCTGGGTACGGTCGTCCGGCCCCTGGCGGTGTCCTGCAGCAGCCCGTGACCTTCGCGGAGCGGCCTTCCGTCGATCCGTTCGCGGTCGAGCTGCAGGCCGCCATCGAGACCGCCGGGCAGGCCGGCCGGCTCATTTTGGAGCGGGCCGATCGGATCGAGCAGATCGACTACAAGGGAATCCGGGACGTGGTCACCGACGTGGACCACCGCGCCGAGGAGCTGATCCTGGCCGCCCTCCGCGAGCGCTTTCCGGCCGATGCCCAGCTGGCCGAGGAGTCCGGTGCCAGCGGCCAGGCCGCCCGGACCTGGGTGGTCGACCCACTCGATGGCACGATCAACTACGCCAACGGGATCCCGATCTACTGCGTCTCGATCGCCCTGCTGGCCGATGACCGGCCGGTCGTGGGGGTGATCCACGATCCCGTCCGGGGCGAGACGTTCAGCGCCAGCCTGGATACACCGGCCCGCTGCAACGGCCTGCCGATTGAGGTCAGCCGCAAGCCCAACCTGGTCGACTTCGTGATCTCGCTGACCCTCGACCGCGAGCGGACCGTGGGTCGCGGACCGGCCCTGGCCGAGGCGATCCGGGTCCATCGCCGGTTGGGCTCGTCGGCCCTGGCCCTGGCCTGGGTCGGCTGCGGCCGGTTCGATGGCTTCGTCCAGACCTTCAACCTGTCGGCCTGGGACGTCGCCGCGGCCGGGTTCATCGCCGAGCGGGCCGGGGCCCGGGTCGAGCGGGTCGGCGGCGGGCCATATGTCGATCTTGCCCTGGGCACGACCCGCTACGGGGTCATCGCCGCCCCGCCGGGCCACTTCGACGAGCTGCAGCGCATCGTCGGCTGAGCGGCAGCGTCAGGCTGGCGCCCAGCGGTGGGGCCGGGAGCGCAGGCGGTCGAGCCCGAACTCGGCGCAGAACGCCTGCCAGGCGACCCGGGGGGTCCCGTTCCAGCGCAGCTCGGCCGGCGTCGCCTGGGGAATCGGGGCATCTGCCCGGAGCCGGGCCAGGGTCCGGTACAGGAGCGCATCGGCCATCTGGTCGCGGAGGGTCGCGGCCAGCATCGGTGCGCTGCGCACAGACAGGTCCCAGGCCGCCGCCCGGGCCGGGATCGCCTCGATCGAGCCGTACCTCGCCAGGACCACGGCAGCCGATTTGGCGCCCCAGCCGGGCAGGCCCGGGAAACCGTCGGCGGCATCGCCGACGAGGGCCAGCCAGTCGGGGATGGAGGCCGGTTCGACCCCCCATTTGGCCCGGACCCCGGCGTCGTCATAGACGATCCGGCGGCGTCGATCCCAGAGCACCACGCGCTGGCCATCGACCAGCTGGGCCATGTCCTTGTCCGGGGTGCAGACAAGGATTCGGTCCACCTCGGCTGACGTGGTGAAGCGGCTGACGGCCGCGGCAATCGCGTCGTCGGCCTCGAACTCCACCATCGGCCACAGGACCAGGCCCAGTGCCTCGATGGCCTGCTCGGCAATCGGGAACTGGGCGAGGAGCTCGGCGGGCATCCCCGCGTCGGTCTTGTAGCCCGGGTACAGGTCGTTCCGGAAGGAGGCGATCACCCGGTCGGTGGCGCAGCCGACATGGGTCGCGCCCTCATCGCGGAGGAGGTACAGGAGCTGATCGACCAGGCCGGCCACGCCCGACAGGACCAGGCCATCCCTGCCGAGGACGGCCGGCCGCGGCGCGAAGTGGGCACGGAACAGCTCGTAGGTGGCATCGACCAGGTGGAGCTCCACGGTCGAGCGACCTCAGGCCGGGTTGCTGCGGGCGTTCAGCTCGAGCTGGTCGCGGAAGCGCTCCAGGTCGGCCTGGAAGATCCGACCAAGGAGCGGCGCCTGGATCAGCCCGATCAGGTTGGGCAGGATCGGCGGGACGAGGGTCTCGTCCCAGGTCACCCGCGTCCGCCCATCGTCGAGCGCTTCCAGGCGGAAGACGCCGCTGCCCTTGAACTGGCCCTCGTGGCGCATGGCATAGTCATGGGGCGGCAGGAAGACGCTGACTTCGACCGGATCGTGCACGCCGATCCCCAGGATCCGGACCAGCGCCTCGGCCCGGGTGCCGACCCGGATCGGGCCGGGCGTATCGATCCGGACCCATTTCAGGTCGTGCATCCACTCGGGCTGGCGCTCGACATCGGCCAGGCGGACCCAGACCCGCTCGATCGGGACGTCCACCTCGACGGTGCTCCGGATGGGATCCGGGACGGCATGACCGTCGTCGGCAGGCTGCCGGCCGCCCAGCCAGCGGTCGACCGACCAGGCCAGGCCGACACCCGCGGCGGCCAGGATCATCAGCCGGAACAGCCCCCGGATCATCGCGCCACCGGGCTGCCGACCAGGTCGACGCCTGCCTCGGTCATGTCGGCCAGCGCTCGCTCGCCGTCGCCCGGGGCCAGGTCGACCGGTCGGATTCCGTCGGCCAGGAGCCGGGTCTGATAGCCCAGCCGCACGGCATCGAGGGCGGTTGCCCGGACGCAGTAGTCGGTGGCCAGACCGGCGATCACGACTCGCTCGATGCCGGCCTCGCGGAGCAGGCCGTCGAGCTCGGTTCGGGTCTCCTCGCCGGTGGCCGCGTCGCGCACGGTGAAGCCGGAGTAGCCGTCCTCGCCGGCCGTGCCCTTGCGGATCGTGGGGCCGTCCACGAGGAGACTCGGGTGGAGCTCGGCACCCCAGGTGTTGTGCACGCAGTGGACCGGCCAGATCCCGCCGTCCCGGGCGAAATGGGGCGTACTGGCCGGGTGCCAGTCCTGGGTGTAGGCAACCAGGGCGCCCGATCCACGGGCAGCCGCAACCTGGCCGTTGAGGTACGGAATGATCGCATCGCCGCCGGCGACTGCCAGCGCGCCGGCCGGATCGGCGAAGTCGTTCTGGACGTCGATGAGGAGGAGCGCTGTGGCCCGGTCGTAGAGCGGGCCGGCCGGATGGGTCGTCATCCGTTGAGGCTACCCCAGTCGAGCCGAGCGGTCCCGAATTCGTTCGATCGGCACCGATCCGCAACCACGCGCATCGGCTTGATCCGGTACGCTCCGGGCAGATGTACTTCGACGAATTCAAGCACCAGCTGCCAGACATCGATGAGCGGGAAACCGCCGAGTGGCTCGAATCGCTCGACCAGGTAGTCGGCGAGGAGGGGCAGAGCCGCGCCCGGTTCCTCATGTTCAAGCTGCTCAAGCGGGCGCGCCAGTTGCACGTCGGGCTGCCGCCGCTGACCCAGACCCGCTACATCAATACGATCAGCCCGGAACAGGAGCCGTTCTTCCCCGGCGATGAAGCCCTCGAGCACCGGATCCGCCGAATCGTCCGCTGGAACGCCGTGGCCATGGTCCTGCGGGCCAACAATCGCTTTCCCGGGATCGGCGGTCACCTCTCGACCTACGCCTCTGCCGCCAGCCTGTACGAAGTCGGCTTCAACCACTTCTTCCGGGGCAAGGACGGCGAAGATGGCAGCGCCGGCGACCAGGTCTTCTACCAGGGCCACGCCGCGCCCGGGATGTATGCCCGGGCCTTCCTCGAGGGTCGCCTGAGCGAGGACCAGCTCGACCACTTCCGGCGTGAGTCGGTCCCCGGCCAGGGCCTGTCGTCCTACCCCCATCCCCGGCTCATGCCCGACTTCTGGGAGTTCCCCACGGTGTCGATGGGCCTCGGCCCGATCAGCGCGATCTACCAGGCCCGATTCAACCGCTACCTGGCCAACCGGGGCCTGGCCGACACCTCCCAGTCGCGGGTGTGGGCCTTCCTCGGCGACGGTGAGACGGACGAGCCCGAGTCGCTCGGCGCGCTCTCGATTGCCGCTCGCGAGGGTCTCGACAACCTGACCTTCGTGGTCAACTGCAACCTGCAGCGCCTGGACGGTCCCGTCCGGGGCAACGGCAAGATCATCCAGGAGCTGGAGTCGGTCTTCCGGGGCGCCGGCTGGAACGTGATCAAGGTGATCTGGGCCCGGGAATGGGACGACCTGCTCGCCCGCGACACCGACGGCGCGTTGGTCAACAAGATGAACGAGACGCTCGACGGCGAGTTCCAGAAGTACTCGGTCTCAGGTGGCGCCTACATCCGCGAGCACTTCTTCGGGCCGGATCCACGCCTGGCCAAGCTGGTTGAGCACCTGACCGACGACGAGCTGGCCAAGCTCCGCCGGGGCGGCCACGACTACCGCAAGGTGTATGCGGCATACAAGGCGGCCACGGAGTACAACGGCGGACCGACCGTGATCCTGGTCCACACGATCAAGGGCTGGACCCTGGGCCCGGGCGTCGAGGCGCGCAACATCACCCACCAGGCCAAGAAGCTGTCTGAGCAGGAGCTCCACATCTTCCGGGACCGGCTGGAGCTGCCGATCCCCGACGCCAAGCTCAAGGAAGCGCCGTACTACCACCCCGGGCCCAAGTCCGAGGAGGTCGAATACCTGCGCGAGCGCCGGCGCCAGCTGGGCGGCTCACTGCCCAGGCGGGTGGTCCGGGCCAAGCTCTTCAGCGGCGTGCCGGCCAGCATCGACGCCGAGTTCGCGGCCGGCAGCCCAACCCCGGTCAGCACCACGATGGTCTTTGCCCGGCTGCTCCGGAACCTGGTCCGCGATCCCGAGCTTGGGCCGCGGATCGTGCCGATCATCCCCGACGAGGCGCGCACGTTCGGGCTCGATCCGCTGTTCAAGGAGGTCGGGATCTACGCGGCCCTCGGCCAGCGCTACGAGCCGGTCGACTCGGAACTGGTGCTGTCCTACCGCGAGGCCACCGACGGCCAGGTCCTTGAGGAAGGGATCACCGAGTCGGGCTCGATGGCCAGCTTCCAGGCGGCCGGCACGTCATACGCCAGCAACGGCCTGGCGATGATCCCGTTCTACATCTTCTAT
>JBBRIV010000139.1:0-7621 GCA_038220425.1 Candidatus Limnocylindrales bacterium | reverse complement strand
CCGACCCCGATGGCCACGGCGCGCCGGCGAATGATCGGGGCGAGCCGCTCGCGCTGGGCTGCCGAGAGGGTCTTCGAGTCGCGCACGCCATGGATGCGGTGGCAGTTCGGGCGCATGATCACGGCCGCGGCCACGACCGCTCCACAGGTTGGGGCCACGCCGACCTCGTCGACACCCACGACCCGCTCCAGCCCGTCGCGCCACAAGGCACGCTCAAAGCGGAGGGTCGGAACCTGGCTGCCCATCGACGCCGAGTCTAGCGGCGTGCCGCGCGCGCCGTGCCGGACCCGCGGGTGCCTGCAGCGCGCGGTACCCGCGGCGGTGCGTTACCCGCGGCTGTGCATCCGTATCGCCCCACGACATCAAAACGCGGGTGCCCGATGCCTGCGCCGGGTCGGGCATGGCGCATTTGCGCGAACCGATCTCCGCGGGCGATCAAAACGTGGGAATCGACCTCCGAGTGAGACCGCGGCCGGGTCGATTCGGTCGATTTGTTCGCCTGGGGCGATAAAAGTGCACCACCGCGCCTCGCCTGAGGCGATAAACGCGCCCGGGCACGCCGCGCCTGGGGCGGGGCCTCACGCCGCCCCTGGGGCGGGGCCTCACGCCGCGCGCCCGCGCCTCACGCCTCGCGCCCGCGCCTCACGCCGCTGCCCAGAATCGAAAGACCCCGCCTTGCCGGGCGGGGCCTGGAACCAGCGCGAGAGAGCCGCCGAGCTAAGGGTTGCGGCGCTCGCGGAGCGTGGCGGCCTTGCCCACGCGATCGCGCAGGAAGTACAGCTGGGCGCGCCGGACCTGCTGGTGGCGGAGGACTTCGATCTTGTCGATCCGCGGGCTGTTGATCTTGAAAGTGCGCTCGACGCCGACGCCGCTGGCGATCCGGCGGACCGTGATCGAACGAGTGACGCCGCCGCCGCGCAGGCGCATGACGTCGCCTTCGAAGACCTGGATCCGCTCGCGCGAGCCTTCGACAACCTTGGCGTGGACCTTGACCCGGTCGCCCGGAGCCAGGGTCGGCAGGTCGGTGCGAATGTGGTCCTGGACGATCTCGTCGAGTACGGTCACTGCGATTCCTTGCGTCTTGTTGGCACAGCATCACTGCGCGAGGATTGCATCTGGGATGGTCGTATGACGACCGACGGCGCAGTGTAGCACGACGTCGCCGCCGAGCCAGAGCTGGCCCCGAGCCGAGCCCGAGCCGAGCCCAGGCCGGGACACACCCAGCCAAGGCCCAACTCAGCCGGTCGGACCCTTGTCGGCCTCGATCTCGCGCAACAATGCCCGGTCCTCCGGCCGCAGGATTCGATCGGTCAGGAGATCGGGCCGGTGGGTGGCAGTGCGGCGAATCGCCTCTCGTCGGCGCCAGTGCCGGACCGCCGCGTGGTCGCCGCTGGACAGGATCGCCGGGACGTCGTGGCCTTCGAAAATCGCCGGCCGGGTGTATTGCGGGTACTCGAGCAGGCCGTCGGCGAACGACTCCTCGTCGGTAGAGGCGGCGTCGATGGCCCCGGGCAGGAGCCTGATCAGCGCGTCAATCACGACCAGTGCCGCCAGCTCGCCGCCGGTCAGCACGAAGTCACCGATCGACAGCTCCAGGTCCACCAGCCGTCGGACCCGCTCGTCGATCCCCTCGTAGCGCGGGCAGATGAAGATCAGGTGGGTCCGCCCGGCAAGGTCGCCGGCCCGCGCCTGGCTGAACACCTCGCCGCCCGGGTCGAGCAGGATGACGGTCGAATCGGGACGGCGCAGCTGGCCGATCGCCGCCGCCACCGGCTCCGGTCGAAAGATCATCCCGGGGCCGCCGCCGTAGGGACTGTCATCGACGGAACGGTGCTTGCCCAGGCCCCATTCGCGCAGGTCGTGGACCCGGATCGTGACCAGGCCCTGCTCCTGGATTCGGGCCGGGATGCTGTCCGATAGCGGGCCCGCAATCATCCCCGGAAAGAGGCTGACGATCTCGATCTCCAGGCCCACGACGATCAGCCTTCGGCCAGCGCGGTGTCGGCCGAGTTAGCCGGCGCAGCCGCGGCCGCGGAAGTGACACTGGCTGCGGCGTTGGCGCTGGCCTCGGCAGTCGAGCTGGCCTCGGCGTCCGCTTTTGCCTTGGCCCGGGCGGCATCGCCTTTGCGCGGTCGAGGCGCTCGGTAGGGTTTGACCGGCCGGATCGGGGGCAGGTCGAGCGCCTCGGCGTCGACGACCAGTGCACCGCCGCGCGGCTCCAGTGAAACGATGAAATCGCGCACGGCGGGCACATCGAACTCGCCTCGTGGACCGCGGACCACGTAGACGTCGTTCTCGGCGACCCGATAGATGTCCACGACGGACCCCAGGTCCTCGCCGTCGCGTCCCTGGACGGCCAACCCGACCACTTCGTGCCACAGCCACGACCCGGCGGGCGCGGCATCCGTCACGACCGGCACGAGCGCCTCGAGATAGGCGCCCATGAAGGTGGCCGCGACGTCCCGGTTGGTTGCCTCGGTCAGCCGGATCCGCCAGCCCGGGCCGTCGGCGACGGGCACGCCGTCGATGACGTGCAGGGCTGTCTCACTGCCCTCGCGGTAAAGCGTTGCCCCGCGCTGAAAACGCGCCTCCGGAAGGTCGGTCAGGACCTCGACCCGGAGCGCGCCGTTCAGACCATGGACGCCCCGGACGAGGGCGACGACGAGGCGCTGGGCGTCGACCGTCAGACGATCTCGAGTGAGACCGGCTCGCCGTCGCGCGCCGCGGTGACCTTGAGCAGCGTCCGAAGCGCCTTCGCGACGCTCCCATTGCGGCCGATCACCTTGCCCATGTCGTCTTCGGCAACATGCAGCTCGAGGACCACCCCGTCCCGATCACGGACCTCTTCGACCGTCACCTGGTCAGGCTGGTCGACCAGCGACTTGGCCACATATTCGACCAGTTCCTTGGCTGCCATCAGCTACTTCCCGGCCGGCAGGATGCCGGCTGAGCGGAACAGGCGAGCAACCGTGTCCGAAGGTTGGGCGCCCTGGGCAAGCCACTTCTTGGCTGCCTCGGCGTCGATCTTGAGCTCGATCGGATCCGTCCGCGGGTTGTAGTGACCGATCGTCTCGATCGATCGGCTGTCGCGCGCACTGCGCGCGTCGGCCACGACCAGCCGGTAGGTCGGCTGCTTGGTTGCGCCCACCCGGGTGAGCCTGATTCGAACCGCCATTGGCTTGCTTCCTCCACTGTGCTGTTGCGCCGGGCGGCGCTGGGGACGACGCCCGGCGATGTCTGACCGGTTGCTGGACTACTTCAGGACGAGCACCACGCGCTCACCGACGATGCCGTTGGAGAGGCTGACCGAGAGGGCCACGCTCTCGATCGGAACGAGGTACGGCTTGACATTCGAATCATAGGCCGCCATCTCGGGCGACTTCGCGCCGAGCGCCTCGATCGCCGTTCGAACCGCGGCCAGATCCACGAACATCTGCTCGGCGTTGCTGGCACCGGCCAGGTCGAGGGCCCGCTTGTAGGTGGCCTGGTCGGCCAGCGAGCTGCCGGCCTTGGTGTCGAGGACCGACTTGACGAAGGTATCACCGACGCTGGCGATGACCAGGCTGTCGGTCTGGGCGATCGCCAGCTCAACCTTGCCCATGGCCCCGGCCTCACCAGGCACGATCGCGCTGGATCCGTTGAACTGGCTGAAGTCCCCACCGATCAGGGTGATCGTCCGGCCGGCGTATTGCTCGGTGGTGACCGTGATTCCGGCCTGGCCGCCGCTCAGGGCTACCAGGTTCTTGAGCGACGCGACCAGGTTGGCCGAAGCCGTAGGGTCGCTGGTCTGGGCAACCAGGCCGCCGCTGAAGCCCGCACTGTCGTGGGCCACGACGACGTCCGCGTCGCCCAGCCAGCCGACTGCCTTGTCGACGCCGCCGACGTACTTCGCGATCTTGTCGATCTCAGCAGCGCTCGGTCCGCCCGGCAGAGCCTCGAGCTGGGTCAGGCTGCTCTGGATGAGCTTGCCCGTATCGTGAATCTCGTACTGGAAGATCGTGCTCGCCGGCAGGCTCGGCGCGAGCGCACTCGGGTGGCTCTTGTCCGAAAGGCCCCCGCCGGGCGTGTTCGGCAGGACTGCGTCGAGGACGAGGTGATCCGACTCGGCCCTGACCCGCATCGCCAGCCAACCGGGCAACATGGTGGTGTTGATCGTGGGGATGGCCGGAAGACTCGCCTGGCCGCCGAGGATCTTGGATTGTTCCGAGAGCATCTGGTTCTCGAAGGTGGTGAACCAGTTGAAGTAGCCCTTGACGTCGATATACAGGCTGCCCAGCTGGTCGCCACCCAGGCTGGCGGCTGCGGCCTTGAAGCCGGCACTGTCGGCCAGCGCGCCGCTCGCACCGCGCCCGATCGCCGCTTTCACTGAGTCGATCGTGCCGGCCAGGATGACCGAGCCATCGAGGGCATAGGCACTGGTCGGCCCGCCGTTCGGCGCGACGGGCACGGTCAGGTCGATCCCGGCGCTGGTCTGGTGGGTGGCATCGGCCGGGCTGATCGACTTCAGCCAGGCCGTCGCTCCCGCAACGTCGCGGACCGAGATGACGATCAACTCGGCCGGTGTCGCCGCGCTTGAGCCTTCGACCGACAGGCCGATCTGCCCGCCGAACCAGGGCTTGATCTCGGTTGAGAAGTCGTGCTTGTCGTTGGTCAGGTGCTTGACCAGGCGGTTGAGCCCGTCGTCGGCCTTGGCGTCGAAGCTGGTCTGGTCGGCAAAGCCCGGAAACTTCGAGAGGAACGCCAGCAGGTTGGCCCGCTGGTCGCCGGGCAGGTCGGCCCGAACCTCGGCGTACAGGATCGCGTCGGACGGTGCCCAGGGCAGGACCTGCGAGGCCGCCCGAGACGACGCCAGGACGGCAAAGCCCAGGCTGCTGGCCGCGACCACGGCGACGGTCGCCACGATCGCGATCGTCCAACGCAGGCGGCGCCGGCGGGGGTTGGCGATGGGCGCATTCAGGCCGCCATCGGCGCCCAGGAGCTCCACGGCGGTCGTGGGTACGGCCTCCGTCGTGGGCTCGAACTGGCTGGCTGGGGCGGGACTGAGCCCGCTGTCGACTGGGCCGCTCGGCCCGAATTCGTCGGTCATCGTGAACCCCCTTCGCTAGCGCCGGCCCAGGAGGGCCGCCGCGGCAGATCGTCGGCCGGAGCCGCCCGAGAACTGCTTCATCATTTTCTGCATCTCGCCAAACTGCTTGACGAGGCGGTTGACGTCGGTGAGCGTGGTCCCCGAGCCAGTGGCGATCCGTCGCCGGCGCGAGGCGTTGAGGACGTTGGTGTCGCGGCGCTCGCGCAGGGTCATGGCCCGGATGATCGCCTCGGTTCGGCGGATCTCGCCGCGATTGACGGCATCCTCGGCCTGCCTGGCCATGCCGCCCATCCCGGGCAGCATCCCCACGATCTGGCTCAGGCCGCCCATCTTCTGGACCTGCTGGAGCTGGTCGAGGAAGTCGTCCAGGGTGAACTGCGACTTGCGCAGCTTCTCCTCAAGCTTGGAGGCCTGGCCGGCGTCAAACGTCTCCTGGGCTCGTTCGACCAGGGTCAGGACGTCGCCCATGCCCAGGATTCGACCGGCCAGGCGATCGGGATGGAAGACCTCGAGCGCGTCAGTCTTCTCGCCAGTCCCCAGGAACTTGACCGGCAGCCCGGTCACGGCGCTGATCGAGAGGGCCGCACCGCCGCGGGCGTCGCCGTCGATCTTGGTCAGGATCAAGCCGGTGATCGGCAGCACAGCGGCGAACGCCTGGGCCACGGCCACCGCGTCCTGGCCGGTCATCGCATCGACCACGAGGAGTGTCTCGACGGGCTGGATGGCGGCGCTCAGGGCGGCGATCTCGGCCATCAGCGCTTCGTCGACCGTGAGCCGCCCGGCCGTGTCGACGATGACCACGTCGCGAGCGGTCCGGCGGGCTGTCTCGAGGCCGGCCTGGGCAATCGCCAGGACCGACGTCCCGGCGGCGGCGCGATAGACGGGCAGGTCGAGCGAGGCGCCCAGGGTGGCCAGCTGGTCGGCAGCGGCGGGACGATACGGGTCGGCGGCCACCAGGAGCGGTCGCCGGCCAAGCTTGACGCAATGCCGGGCGAGCTTGGCCGCCGACGTGGTCTTGCCCGAGCCCTGCAGGCCAACCAGCATCACAACCGCTGGATTGCCGACAAGGTGGAAGTTGCGCTCGCCGGCCGACAACAGGCTGGTCAGCTCTTCGTTGACGATCGACACGACCTGCTGGCCGGCGGTCAGGCTCGCCAGGATGTCGGCGCCGATCGCCCGCTCGCGGACCCGGGCCACGAAATCCTTGACCACCTTGAAGTTGACGTCGGCTTCTAGCAGGGCCAGCCGAACCTCGCGCATGGCAGCGTCGACATCGGCCTCGCTCACCCGGCCACGGCCGGTCAGCGAACCGAGGGTCTTGCGGAGGCGCTCGCTCAGCGCGTCGAACATGGTTTTGGTGACTCCGCTGAATCAGGTCCGGGCGAGGCCAGCTCGACCGGATGGTGCGCGGGTTCTGACGCACCGAGGTCCGCCGATTGTAGCGCACGGGCCCAGCGCGCCCGGAATGGGACCTTCGTTCGGCGGACCGGGTTCCGGTGCAGCCACGCCACGGCGACTCCGTCGATTGCTTGTAATTGCTCGACAGCCTCGAGCGGCATCGTGCCCGGGAGCCGGCACGGGCCCGGCCAGGTCGCGGCCAGGTCGATTGTTGCGTGCACTGCGATAAATCCCGAAATCGCGCAAGCCACAGGCCGGCTGGATCGATTTCGGAGGGGCGATACCTGGCGCCCTGAGCGTGACCCCCACCAGGTACGGCTCAAATCGCGGCGCCCAGCCTGGGCGAGGCACCAGGAATCGCGATTTGTCGCCGTGGGAGCGACGACCAACAGGACGAGGGTCAGGACGTGGGTCGCGACTCGGGGGCCTGGCTGATCCACAGGATCCCATCGCCGGGCCAGGCTTGCCCGCTGTCGCCCAACGCCTGGAGCAGGGCGGTGGACGAGGCAGGAAAGGCGGCCTCGATGGTGTGGGGGTGGTCGCGCACGATCGTCCGATGCCGGCGTGTCGCAGGGAGGGCGAGTACGACCTTGATCGGCCTGCCCGAACCGGCAGTTGCTGATCCCGCCTCGATCAATGCCTGACGCTTGGAATGAAGCTCACGGACCTGCTCCTCGAGACCGCCGATCCTGGTCTCGACCTCGATCAGGACGATCACGCCGGCGCTGTCCAGGCGCAGGTCCACCGATCTGCGGCCCGGCCCCGGGACGGCAGCTTCGATCGTCCTTCGCCAACGTCGGTCGCAGGAACGCAGAAGCCGCTCGAGCATCCGGGCCTGGGCGGCGTCGCGGATCAATGCCCCCGAGCCTTCGAACGCCGACATGCGCAGGTCGGCGCCCAGGACCGCGGCAATCCGGAACCGGGTGCGCAGGCTGATTGCGGGGTTGCCTTGCGCGAACCGGCTGATCGCCGACCGACTCGCTCCAACGGCGGCAGCGACCGCCGATTGCGAGATGCCCGCCCGAACACGCATGGCCCGAAGCTCGTCGGCCGCCCGGCTCGACTGCCGACGAAGCGCTCGATCGCCCTCGCGCATGGCGATCCGATTCTCCGTCCGACCTGCTGGTCCATCGATTG
>JBBRIV010000138.1:0-7634 GCA_038220425.1 Candidatus Limnocylindrales bacterium | reverse complement strand
ATTCGGTCAACGAATCTCGAAACTCGTGGATAAGCCCGTATCGGTAGTGGGGGAGGGCGCGGTACATTACGTCTTGCCCGGAGGGGCCAACCGAACGAGATTTCGAAGAAGCCGGTGCTTGCATTGGTGGACTCGGGATCGCGAGCGAGTGGTTCCTACGGGCGTTTTTGTTGTGCCTGCGAAGGATCCGCGTCGAGCATGGCCAGATGCCTGCTGCCGGCCCGCGATCGATAGCTCTCGTCGAGCCACTCCAGCAGTAGGTCCCGCTCCGGGGTCGATGGCCGGCCCACCTGGATCGTGACCCAGCCCGCCTTGCCCAGTCCATAGCCTGTCGGCGTGCAGCACTCCAACGACAGCGCGTAGTGACCTGACTCGGGCAGCTTGAGCGTGATCGACGGGTCGTCCGCCGTGTCGGATCCCAGGAACACGAACACGCGCCCGCCCACCTTGGCCACCCGTTCACCCCATGGAAACGCCTCGAGCGCGCCGGGGTAGGCGGCTGCGGAGCGGGCCACGGCGGCGACAAGCGGGTGCGCCGGTTCGGTCATCGCCTGCGAGCGTAGCAGCGTCCGTCGCAGGGACTCCAGCCCTGAGTGCCGAAGCTCGCGATTGTTGGCAGAGCGTGGACAACAGCCCCGCATTCGGTCAACGAACATCAAAACTCGTGGATAAGCCCGTAACAGAGGGGGACCAGGGCGCTGTACATTACGTCTTGCCCGGAGGGGCCAACCGAACGAGATTTCGAAGAAGCCGGTGCTTGCATTGGTGGACTCGGGATCGCGAGCGAGTGGTTCCTACGGGCGTTTTTGTTGTGCCCGGAACGCGGAGGATCCATGCCTGAAGCCGCGGATCCGCTCAGCGAGCGAGAGATCCGGCAGGCCGCCGCCCGAATTCATCCGGCCTTCCTCGCGTCGCCCCAGTTCGTCCATGACGGACTCAGCGTGCGGGCGGGTCGTCCGGTGATCGTCAAGGTCGAGACGGTCAACCCGATCAGGTCGTTCAAGGGCCGAGGTACGTGGCACATCGTTCACGAGCTCGGCGTGGGCTCACCGCTTGTCGCTGCCTCCACAGGCAACTTTGGCCAGGGCCTGGCATTCGCCGGCCGCGCAGCGGGAATTCCGGTCACGATCTTTGCCGACGATCACGCCAACCCATTGAAGCTCGACCGAATCCGGGCGATGGGCGCAACGGTTGTGCAGGGCGGCCATGACTTCGATGCCGCTCGCGCCGCCTCAGAAACGCACGTTCGGGACCATGGCGGCTTTCTCGTCGTCGACGGCGAGGATCCCCGGGTCGCGGGCGGCGCCGGCACGCTGGCGATGGAAGTCACCGACGCGATCGCCACCGGCGGACTACCGAAGCTTGGCGCAGCGTACGTGCCGGTTGGCAATGGCGCACTCATCGTGGGCGTCGGGGCGTGGTTGCGCCCGACGGCGCCAGACTGCCTCGTGATCGGACTCCAATCAGAAGCTGCGCCGTCGATGACCCTGTCGTGGCGGGCGGGCCATCCAATCGAGACCGGGACGGCCGCCACATTCGCCGACGGCATCGCCACCCGCGTGCCGGTACCCGAGGCGCTCGACCAGATGCGCGGCAGGGTCGACGACATGCGCCTGATCACGGAAGAAGCGATCCGGGCGGCCCAGATCGAGCTCACAGACGCGCTGGGGATCCTCGTGGAAGGCTCAGCCGCCATCTCGTGGGCGGGCATCCTGGCTGATCCGGCGCCGCCGGCGGGCGCCGCACTATTGCTTGTTACTGGGAGCAACGTCGCTGCGAGCTAGTTCGGGGCGCTCCTGACCCTGGATGCACGACCGAGCATGCAGGGTCGAGGAGTCTCGACGAGACCTCAAGTCTCGGCAGGGGTGCCTAATCTAACTTCCGATAAGGTAAGTTATGTCGTGTCTTATCCCTAGGGCTGCGGCCAGGTTCAGGCGCGTCGCCTTTAGGAGCCTGCTCGGTAGGTGGCATGCTTCTCCGCAGCTTGGAGGAGCACTGGCGCAGGGCGCTCGATACGACTCATGAAGATATCGCGTGTGGGAGCATCCACGAAATACACGTAACATCCGCGAAGCCCTCGAGTTAAGAGCACCCGATACGTGCTCTTGACGAAGTCCATGAATTCCTGGTCATTGACGCCTCGGCTGACCACGCGGTCCTTTGATTCATGAACCTTGCCGACCCACCCGCCCTCGAGAGGCCGATAAACAAGGTCAGGCCCAAATATCACCCCGACGTAGTCGAACTCGAAGCCCTGGGCCGTGTATACGCACCCGACTTGGTTGAGCCCGTGCGGGTCGCTCGCCCAGAAGTCGGACTTCGGGATCCCCGGGCCGAGCCGGCTGACGCCGTCTCTGGCGTTCCAGGGCATCGACCAGTCCCCCACCACGACGTCTGCGACGAGTTCTCCGTCCTCGTCCGGGTCAGACCAGGGCCAGCAGAACCCGGCGACAAGTCGGGCCGTGGCTCCTTCGGCAGCACGCGAACGAATACGTCGCTCCAGCTCGCCGACATTTCCCACGACCTCGAAGTCGAAGTCGTCATCAGCCGGCCAGAGCACCTGGGGCGTGCGACCTAAGTCAAGAGTGTTGTCGACCCACTGGATGAACGAGTCGGAGCCGTTCGACCGGAATTGGGCGGTCAGCTCGAATTCGTGGATCTCGACCGAGCGCTTGGCCGCCGCCTCCCGAATCAGGTCGGTGCTGCCCACCTCGCCTGGCCGCACAACCTGTAGGTCATCAACGAAGAAGACCGAGACCCGACTCGAGTCCAGGATGTCATCGATCTGGGCCTTGCCTGTCCTGGCCTT
The DNA here is from genome assembly GCA_038220425.1 of Candidatus Limnocylindrales bacterium. Lineage (GTDB taxonomy): Bacteria > Chloroflexota > Limnocylindria > Limnocylindrales > CSP1-4 > Palsa-1033. The sequence goes on along the minus strand of JBBRIV010000138.1, from coordinate 4,825 downwards.
TGCCGGTGTGAAGCGACTCGTACTGATCGTCCTGATGCGGTGGGCCTCGTCCATGATCGCCACGTCGAGTTGCTCTTCGATGCTCGCGGAATCGCGGAAGTACTTGAACATCGCCGACGCGCGACCACCGACGATCTTTCGCAGGTTCTCCGTGAACGCCTTCGATCCAGTGAGATGAAGGGTCCTGAGCCCGAGCGCCGAGAGTTCAGCGACCAAATTGACGGCGATCACGGACTTCCCGGTTCCAGGCCCACCCTGAACCAGGAAGACGACCGATTCCTTGTTCTGGCCGGCGCCTCGTACAGAGTCCATCACCGCGTTAAAGGTGACCTGCTGCTCGTCGAGAAGCGTAAAGACTGGCTCGTTTCGGATCACCCGAGCGACGTGGTCGAGCAAACGCTTGTGCGGGCGAAACGCAGTGGCCGCGACACGTTCCAAGATGTCGCCTTCATCGGGACCGACTAGTCGAGCATCGAGATAACCGGCAAACGCGTCGACCTGGTCGCCGGTGAAAGCGGGGTTCGTCTCGTTCAGCGAGGCGAATTCCGGGCGATTCATCGGAGAACTCGCGTCGTAGAGAGCGTTGTGGAGGTAGGCGCAACCGTCGAGCGCGATTCCGCCGTCGGAGAATGCAGGGTGCGTGTCGAGGAGATACCGCTGGTACTGGGCAACCTGGCGCGAGGGGTGTAGGTGATCGACCTGGTGTCCCCCCCGAACGCGACTGTCAAGCAGTCCGTGATGATCGACAGACCCACGGTCGTCCACTGCTTGAGCTCGACGATGACGGCCGCGTCCTCTGTCCCAGGATTGGACCCGGTGATCAGCACATCGAGGCGCTTGGACGACAGCGGTAACTTCAGCTCAACAAGAATGCCCTGATCCGTGAGATCGGCAAGCTTGAGCACATTGCCCATCGCGGCCAGTGAGTTCTGCCATGACATGACTTCGGACGGGGCTGGCTTGTGCCGGAATTCCTCGAAGAAGCGCTCAGAGAGCCTGCTCGCCAGGCGCGCCTGCCCAGCATCTGCGATGAATTGCCGCGTTGTGCCCTGATAGAGATGCATGGCGCCTCTCAGTATGTGGAATTTGAATGACCAGCGGAATGAAGTGCGGTCGGGACATGGATCCGAGCTGAGCGAAATATTGGTCCACGGTGAGGTGCCCGGGACCACGCGAGGACTTTCGAGTGGTCGCGCGAAGACCGACGGAGCGCCACACTTCGCGGCGAGCAGGTCAAATAGGGGGACTCTCGGATGCAACCAGTCGGGTACTGTCCAAAGTGCGGAGCACCGCGCGGGGAGCCGAGCGCCGCCTTTTGCCCCCACTGCGGCAGCGCTTTCGAGCCCGCCCTAGCGCGAGTGCCCGCTAGGGCAAGGCCGTCCCGGCCTCTCGTCAGGCCGGCCACACTCTTGCTGACCTTCCTCGTGGTCGTCGGAGGGCTCTGGGTTGTAAACAACACCCGCCTCGGCGTTTCCGTGAAGTGCCATCTCCTTGGCGAGACCGGCGCCTGCGTTGAGGAGGCATTGCTTCAAGCTGTAGCCCCTGTGATCCAAACAAATCGCGCGACCAATCTGCAGCAGGTGACCGGTGGTGATGCCCCATGTGCCATCCGGCTCTCAGGACACAATGCGACGGTACTTGTCGGTATCGGCGGCTATGCCGGTTGTGACGCGGTCCGGACCAGACTGTCAAACATCGGGTCGTGGCTGGACGTATCAACCCAAAGCGCGGCAAGCTCCGGCTCACAACTGTGCGAGGGCAACTGGAACGGCGTCCACGTGCAGGTCCTCGACACCGGAGCCCAAATCTACGGGTCGGACGCCTGCCAGGAACTCGGCCTTTAACGTCGGGTGAGTAGTATTCGCCATCGCGGCGGAAGTGTCGGCATCGCTCGCAGCCACTGAGGTCGCTGACCACGAGCAGCCCGTCCTCGAACGTTGCGATGCCGACCATGGCCCTGTTCTCTGGACCGACCACAATTTTTCTGAGGTCACTTCCCGGTAGTCGACCTTCAAATTGGCGACGGTTCTCGCCATCATCACACCTCTGATGGACCGGCAATTGCGGGTCGCTCTCCTCGACCTCTAAGGCCTGCCAGCGGCCTGCCAAGCGGTAATCCAGTCGACGGCGATGAGCCGCTGAGCGTCGGCGAGGAGCATGGACCCGGCGCAGACCGCGTGGTGCAGGTAGTTTTCGAGTCCATCCTTGGCGTCTGCGGCAACGCTCGTGCCGTCCGGGAGCACGATCGACCGGGGCTCGGGCCACAGATTGGCAGGGTCTCGCGGCGCACCGCCGATCTCGAGCGGCACGAGATGGTCCTCCTCGTAGTCGGCGAGGTTGTGGTCGGCATATCCGTATTCGCGGATCTGGACGACCTTCAGGGCATTCGTGTAGGCGCTCGGCGGCCGGGTCTTGGCAGCCCAGCCACTCTTACAGATCGTCGCGCTGATGTTCGCCTGGGTGACGTTCGGATTGATCGAGCCGGGGGTTCGCGCTGGGTCAGGTAACCCGACAAGCGACCGCGGGCTCGTCGATCCTGCCTCGGCACTTCCGGTCGGGCTCGCAGGCGGCAGGCTCGCTCGAGGTCCCGGCAGCCACCAGGCCGCGGCCGCGACGACGAGAGCTCCCACTGTGAGCACCGTGAGCCCAAAGATCCAGGCTCGCCTGGTTGTGCCTACGGCAGTAGCTCGCAAGCGATACCGTCGTGATCGGCGTCAAGGCGATATGGGTCGTTGGTCCGTGACCCGCCGGTGCCATTGAAGAAGCTCTGCGCATGAGCATGCGTGTCGAAGTCGGGGCAGTCGACGTCCGAATAGCCATCCCACCCAGGCGGCTTGTAGAAGGAGGCCGGTTTCGGCTTCGGCTTGGGGTTGACGGTCGGTCGTGGCTTGACCGTGGGCTTTGCGGCCAATTTCACGGTTGGGTTGGACGTCGGATTCGCGACCTGGGACGGGCTGTCCGAGAGGGCTCTTGCGAGCGGGGTCGGGTTCGCCCCGACGATCGCCGGCGCCTGAACCTGGCTGGGCCCGCTTGATTCGCAGCCCACCAGCAAGACCGTCAAAGCCAGGGCCGCGAGACCTCGAGCGAGTACTGACGTGCCCAACTTGCCCCCCTCTCAGCAGGCTGCCAGCGTACCCTCTGCGGACGCGAAAGATCCTGCGGAATCGCAGGCGATGGGAGGGCTAGTTGGCGTCGCGCGACCAGGATCCTGAACTAGCCGGCTGGATCCTCGATCGTCCCGACCGCCTCGGCGATCTTGCCTGCATAGGCATGCGGTCCCCAATGGCGACGGCTCGCACCGGTGGGATGCCAGCCAACTACCCACGTCCTGCCCTCAGAACGACCACCGCGAAGGAGCGGTCGAGGGAGTTCTGGCAGGCTACTCAGCCCAGCCCCTTCAGCAGCGTGCCACCAGTAGGGACCCCCCAGGGCGATCACCCGTCGCGCATTGAGCACATCGACAGTCGAGCGCAGGAGCGCCCCGACATACGGGTCCTCGGCCTCTTTGAGTGCGCCTATCGGATTGCCCTTGGGATCGGCGGGCGCAGCCGGGTAGAGGTTGACCCATGCGAAGCGCGCGAACCACGGAGCAGCGGCGTCCGGCTCGAGAGTCTCGACGATGTGCCGTACTGCCTGCCAAAAGGGCGAGTTCCGGACCGGGTGGGCTTCGATCCAGTCCATCGGCTCCGGACGGTCGACGCGCGTGCGACACGCCTGGATAGCTTCGTCTCGACCGCGTTTCATCCGGAATTGCGTCGCCGGAAAGGCGTCGCCCCAGCCATAGACCGCCTGGCCAACTACAACCAGGCCCCGATACGCGCTCCCGACGTGTGGCCAATGCACCGCGATCGGGCCCGGGCCGATATCCACAGCACGGTCACCAATCGAGGCCAGGACGACGTCGTAGCCGACGATGAGCGCCCTCTGCTGCGTGTCCCCTCGGGCATCAGCCCTCGTCGTGCCCGGCCTCGGATCCAGGGTGCGGCTGACGGTTCCGCGCCGCTGGCTGGGCGGGAAGAACCACAGGGCCGGCGCTTGGCGGCATGCCGAGCACCACGGTGTTGCCCGATGTCGTCTCGAGCTGCTGGAGCAGCCGGAGCTGGAGGAGCGACGGGTTGTCCTCGACCATCCGGGCCGCATTTGCCAGGCTCCTGAGTGCCGCTGTCTCACCTCGGGCCCGTTCCAGCGCTGCAAGACCCTGCTGTCGTGCCTCGACTACCTGCCCGAACACCTTCTTCATCGGACCCGAGAGCATCAGGTCCTTGACATCGATCGCGACCAACTCGAGCCCGATCGCGCGCGCTGGTTCGACGCTCCGCCGGAGGACCTCGGGACCGATCGTCTCGCGTTTCTGAAGGAGGTCGTCGACGGTCAGCGTGCTAACAGCCTCGCGCAGGGCCACCTGGACAAGGCTGTACCCCGCGTCGAGGTAGCTCACCACGTCGTGCAGGGCAACTGCTGGGTCCACCAGCTTCTGCTGGACGGCCATGCTCAGCCGAACGCTGACGCCGTCGGAGGTGATCACTTCCTGGCCCGCGATCGCCACCACGGACAGGCGCATGTCGACGACCCGGATCTTGTCCGACGAACGGAATACCCAGTGCCGTCCAGGCCCAACAAGGCCGATGAATCGGCCGCTTCGGTATTTGAGACCGCACTGCCATTCGTAGATCGTCGTTCGACCCGCCATCAGATCTCCTGCGTCTGTCCGGTGTCGAGAGCCCCCAGGCCGGAGACGGAGGTCTGAACCTGCAGAGCCGCCGTCCTGTTGCGTTGCCGCTGAGCCCTCGACCCGAACGTAGGGATTCGAACCCTTGGTGTACAG
>JBBRIV010000137.1:0-7668 GCA_038220425.1 Candidatus Limnocylindrales bacterium | reverse complement strand
TGAGGCCTGGTACGGGGTTGGGTGCCTTGACACGAATACCGGCGTTGCAGCGGCGCCCGATTCGACCGGCGAACCAGCCTGCACCACGGCCGGCAACTCAAACGGCTTGAGCGGGGTACCGAACGCAACCTTTCCAGCCTCGCTCAAGACGGGCGCAGGCGCTCCGAATCAGCTCCCCAGCCAGGGCGCCTGGGGTGTCGTGTTCAGTCGCGGCGGCGACGCCCGCAACGGCGACGCATTCTCAACGCTCAAGGTGAGCGGCGGCGGCGGCTGGCCGGCAAACGCCGGCCCTCCCGGAGGCTCCGATCCCTACGGCGGCTATGATCCCGCTGGGTACAACTACGGGATCAACATCCCGGGCGGGGGCGGAGCCGTCTATGTCTTCGACCCGATCTTCTGCGGCATGCCAGGCCTGGGTGCAGGTCGGGCCGGAGCCGGTGACGAGTGGACGGGTGCAGCGCCTGGGGCCTCCAATCCCAATCCCGTGACCACCTACTACAACCTGTGGAAGGTTGTGACTCCGGGCATCTATTCGGGTGACAACCTTGTCTATTCGTCAGGTTCGCTCTTTGAGAAGGGCCTGAATGATAACAATGTGTCCTATGTCGACGAGAGTGGTGGGCACGGTTCCGGCGCGCCTCAGTACGCATCCAATGGCGGCACCATCCAGCACTGCGACCAGCCAGCGGATACGGCATATCCATACCATCTGAAGTGGTGGAAGTTGCCCACTGCCCTCCTGGCCGCCGGAACGTACCGCCTCCAGATCACGACTACCCAGGTTCAACTTCCTGCGCTCGGAACCAGTGGCTTCGGGGGTGGCAATCAACCTACCGCCACGCAGCCAAGCGACAATGTCGGGGCCGCCAACCGCTGGTCGCTCGAAGCGACCGGTGGCGGCGCCGTTCACATCTATGGGCTCGGCCGCATGGCGACCTACACGAACATGCAGGCCGGAACTCAGGCCTTCTACCTGGCTCAGATTGACCGACCATCCGGCGCCGGCAAGACGATCGAGATCGACCTATACGACCCGGGCGACGTGAGTGGCGGAGCGTGGCTCCAGATCCTCAGCCCCGACAACAACAGCTGGCAACCCGTGAACTTCACGTACACGAGCGTCTCGAAGTGGAACGGCGCCGCCGGAGGATCCAGCCCAGGGACGACCTGCATCGAGGCGAACTCGCCGGGCAGCGCCCCAGCGTTCGCGATCCCGGCAGGCTGCCCGGCGGTGTTCGATGGATCGGGTACGCACTTTGACAATTACTGGATCAAGATCCTGATTCCGTTGTCATCGAATTATGGCCTGACCGGTCTCACCCCGGCGGGTGCGCCCGCGCCCGGCTGGTGGAAGATCCAGTACAGCGTTGGGGGTGGCAACGACTCGACGACGTGGCAGGTAAACATCCTGGGTAACCCGGTCCACCTCGTCGTACCGTGACCCCCGCGGGCCCGAGCCCGCAGCTCATCTGAAGCAGGGACCGCCGGCGGTGTGCCGGCGGCGGTCCTTCATTTTCGCGTCGATTCGGTGCTGGGGTGCACCGCGATTCGCTGATTCGTGCTCAGGGGGCCTCTTTGCCCGGCGCCCGGAGCCGGGGTAGGCTGCCGATCCGACCAGTACTTTCGTCCTATCGGGTGGAACGGCTGTCGAGACGCGGAGACCATGAATCGCCTGAACCGACACCGGCAGCGCAGGACCTCAGGGCAGACCCTGGTTGAGTTCGCCCTGGTGTTTCCCCTGTTCATCACCCTGCTCCTGGGAGTGATCGAGTTCGCGTTCATGTTCAACGCGACCCTGGCGATCAACCTGGCCACCCGCAACGCCTCGCTGATCGCGGCCGAGTCCGGTAGCAATACCCTCGCCGACTGCGCGATCCTGGCCCGGATCGAGCACGACATCACGGCCCCGCTCAACGTCAGCCAGATCCAGGCGGTGACGATCTACAAGGCGGATCGGGCGGGCAACCCGATCTCACCGGCGGTCCAGAACGTGTACTCCCGGTCGGGCTCGACGTTGTGTGTCGGGTACACCCCGAGCTCGGTGCCGTACACCCTGGGCGCGGCCACCTACCCGATGGGCGAAGCGCCGATCGGTGGCCGATGCGACATCCTGGCCGGTTGCTCGACGACCATCCCGATGGACTCGATCGGCGTCCGGATCACCTATCGCTACATCCTCAAGACGCCGCTTAGCAACCTGGTCAGCTTCCTGCCCGGGGCCAGCGCCGGCTACGTCGACTTCACCTGGTCCAACGTGATGCGGATGGAGCCGACGCTGTGACCCGCCTGACCGGCAGTCGCGCGGGAAGTGGCCAGGCCGGCCAGGGCCTCGTCGAGTTCGCCTTCCTGCTGCCCGTGTTCCTGCTGATCCTGCTGGGGATGCTCGAATTCGGTTTTGCCTTCAACCACAACCTGAGCCTGGAATACGCCACCCGCGAGGGCGCCCGGGCGGGCGCCGCGATGGCCGATGGCTCGATCACCGACTCCGCCTGCGGCGGCGTCCAGCTGACCGCGGCCAATGTCGATCCATTGATCATCGCGGCGGTCCAGCGCGTCCTCGAATCGCCGGGTTCGATGGTCGACATCAGCCAGGTCCAGAGCATCACGATCTACCAGGCGACGGCCACCGGGACCCCGGTCGCCGGCAAGAGCAACGTCTGGACCCGGACGCCCGGCGCAGGCCCCGCGGTGCCCTGCCAGCTGCCCCTCCAGAAGATGGATTTCTCGCCCGGAACCGTGAACTGGCCCGCCTCAAGCCGGCTCAACGGCGGCAGCCCGGATCACCTGGGCGTGAGCATCTCGTACACCTACCAGTTCCGGTCGGCCCTGGGCAGCATCCTGCGCTTCTTCGGCGGGACGGGCGCGTCCAGCCTGGCCATGACTGACCGGACCGTGATGGACCTGGAGCCAACCCCATGACAACCCGCCGAGCAGCCCCGCGCTCGCCCAGGTCCAAAGGGCAGGTGGCCGTGATCTTTGGTGGCGCGATCTTCGTCATCATCCTGCTGATGGCCCTGGTCATCGACCTGTCCTGGTACTGGGCGAACTCGCTCCGGGTCCAACGTGCCGCGGACTCGGCTGCCCTGGCCGGGGTCGTCTGGCTGCCGGGTGATCCGGCGACCGCCTCGAGCACGGCCATCGCCGCGGCCAAGCGCAACGGCTACGACTCCACCGTGGCCGGGATCAGCGTCACTCCGGTGGTCGACGCCGCCAACAACAAGCGCCTGTACGTGACGGTCAGCGCGCCGGTCAACACGTTCTTCATGCGGGTCATGGGCCTCAACACGATCACAGCCTCCTACAAGTCCCACGCCGAGTACGTCCTGCCCGTCCCGATGGGCAGCCCCGAGAACTACTACGGCAACTTTGGGACGATTCGCAACGACACGACGACGTCCAGCAGCGGCGTGTTGACGAACCTGGGCAATGTCGTCCAGGACGGGCCCGGGACGACCTGTCCGGCGGTCGTGCCGGTCAATCGCTGCTTCATTCCGAACGGTGGCAACCTCAATCCGCACAACTTCTGGGGCACGATGAACACCGAAGGCGCGGCCAACGTGAATGGCGACGCCTACATGCCGTACTACGACACGAATACCTCGACCGTGAGTCCCGCCTGCGCCACGATCACGGTGATCCGGGCCTGCTATGACGCGACCAACTACTACAACTACGCGATCGAGATGCAGCCCGGCTCGACCAACGGCTCGGTCTACATCTTCGATCCCGAGTTCTGCGCGACGGCAACCAACTCGGGCACGGCCGACCGCTGGTTCAGCGGCAACAGCGCCGTCAGCTCGTACTTCGAGCTGTACAACACGAACAACCAGATCTTCGTGAACAGCGTCCCGCCACAGACGTTGATCGCGTCATCGGGCACCCTCTTCCAGCAGATCTCCGCCTCCGACACGACGATGGGCGGCCCTGGCCTTGGCAATGGGATCCAGGACTGCCGTGGCCTGACGACGACCACGTACGGCGATGGCCGTGACTACCACAATCGCTGGTACCTCCTCGCCTCGGGCCTGAGTGGTGGAGCGAACGGCACGATCTACCGGCTCCATACCACGACGACCCAGGCGAGCAACCTCGCCCAGCAACGCAACACCGACGGTGAGAACAGCTTCTCGGTCTATGCAACGTCCAACGGCACCCTGCCCAAGGTCTACGGCCTGGGCGCGATGCAGATGTTCACGCCGCTGTCAGCGTCGGGCCCGGCCGTCTCGTCCGAGTTCTACCTCGCCCAGATCGGCCCCGAGCACGCCGGCAAGACTGTCGAGGTCAGCCTGTGGGATCCGGGCGACACGTCGCCCTTGACCGCGTCACTCCAGGTTGAGCTGCCCAGCGCGACGGTGGGTGTGTGGAGCCCGGCCCTCAACATGAGCTATTCCGCCGTCACTGGGACGAGCAACGGTGCCGCCGTCAACTGCAGTCCCACGGTGATCACCGGCGCTTCGTCAATCGTCACCGCCAACCCGAACTCGCATTTCAACGGCTGCTGGCTGACGATCGACGTGCCCATCCCGCCCGGCTACAGCGCCCCCCAGAGCGGCTGGTGGAAGATCAAGTACACGATGTCCGGCAACGGTACGTCCAACGACGTGACCACCTGGAAGGTGGGGATCAAGGGCAACCCGGTTCACCTGATCACGCCCTGACCCGGCCCGGTGCAGGCCGGCAACGGCGCCGAAGGCCGGTGCGGTTGGCTGCAGTCCGTGGCGTTGACCGGCGAATCAGCGGGACTAAGGTACGGCTACGAGGGTCCTGACCGGCCGGACCTCGGCTGGTTCCAAGCCGCATCTCGGCCGCACCGCGCGGCGACGCTCGATGCTCGTTCGTTCCGGGTCCCCGAGACCGAATGAAGCGGGGCACGTTCTACCAGGTACGTGCCCCGCTTCACGATTCAGGTGCCGCTCAGGAGGTCACGGCACCGCGTCGATCGTGCCCATCAGGCCGTGCGCCTCGTCGGCGATGCCGGCCGTGAAGAACAGGGTTGTTGGGGTTCCGGCGACACCGTTCCCGAAGCGCAGGCCCCACAGCCCGTTGATCGCGATGACGTTGCCGTCCTCGTTCCGGAGCTGGCCATCGAAATGGCCGGTCGTGGGGTTGTAGGCACCGATCGCGCCGTCGCCAAAGTTGCCAACCAGCAGGTCACCGGCGAAGCGTCCGAAGCCGGCCGGCGCCCAGGCCAGGCCCCACGGTGAGTTCAGGTGGCCGCCCTGGGCCAGCCGCTGGAGCAGGTGGCCGCGCAGGTCGTAGATATCGATGATCCCGTGGCCGCCGCCCTTGACGTCATCGTGCTTGGCCGAGTCCTGGACCGCGTAGGTCACGAACAGCCGGCCGCCGATGTTCTGGATGTTGAACGGCGCATAGCCCGCCGGCACGTTGGGATCCTGGAACGCCCCGCCCCAGTGGACCATCTTGTACTTGCCGTTGAACACGTCGATCGTGCCGGCGTGGAAGTTGGCCGCGTACAGGAAGTCGCCGGTCGGATCGGTCGTGATCGCCAGGCCCTTGTAGACGGCGTCCGGGACGGTCACCCCGACCTGGGCCCACACCGACGGCGCGGGGGCCGGGACGCCCGGGTTCCAGCCCGTGATCGAGCCGTTCTCGGTCGCGAAGATGAACAGCGGCGGACCGTGGAACTTGCCATTGGAGACGTCGAAGTTGGGGCTGTCGTTAAAGACCTGGCCGGTCGGAGCTCCTGTGGGAATGCCCACTACGAGCGGGATCGTGGCCAGGGGCGTGCCGCCGATGGCGCCCCGGTACAGGGTGGTCACGTCGCTGCCGTTGTCGGAGACCCAGATCGGGGTCGCCGGACCGGCCGCCATGCCCCACGGGTTGACCAGGTTGGGATCGGTGTTGCGGGCCACGCCCGGGATGTCCGACAGCAGGTTGGTCTGGCGGTATTCGTTCTCGGGCACGCCCAGCGGCGCGACGGTCGAGGTGGCGGCGCCGGTTCGGGCCAGCGCACCGGCCGGCAGGGCCATGGCCGCGATCAACGCACCGGCGCTGGCCGCGGCACCGATCGTCCGCCAGCGCCAGCCGCGCTGCGTGCGCAAGGTGATCCGCCCGGCACGGATCGACTGATCGTCATGCTCCAGCATGTTCGCGTCCTCCTGTCTCCAGCTCGGGTCATCTGCCCGGCGAGCAGGAGGTGGTACGGCAGGAACAGGCGAGTGGTTTGGTACGGTGCGGACCGGACCGGTATGGAGTAGCGTCCGCGGATGGACTTCACTTCGTCGCCAGCTGAGCTCGTGGCCCTCTTCGACCGGGTCGCCCCGGCAGATCCCGAGGTGACCCGGCGCAAGATGTTCGGCTGGCCGTCAGCCTTCGTGGCGAGCCGGATGTTCGCCGGGCTGCACAAGGACTCGATCGTCGTGCGCCTCAGCCCAGCCGACCTGGCCACGTTCCTGGCCCTGCCCGGAGCGCGCCCGTTCGAGCCGATGCCCGGCCGGCCGATGACCGGCTACGCGCTTGTCCCGCCCACGATGCTGGCCGATGAGCCCGAGCTGCGGGCCTGGCTGGAGCGCGCCCTGCTCTTCACCCGGTCCCTGCCGCCCAAAAAGTAGGCCCGGCCCGGCTGGTAGGGCTCCGCGGCTCGGCGCGGCCTGGGGCGTCGCCGGTGAGCGCGGCGGTTACGGCCGAGAGCGCCGGTGAGCGGCGGCGGTTCTTCTCAAATATTCGTGCCAGTGTTGTTGGACAAGGAATCAGCCAGATTTCGGCCGATCCTGCCCTTGGACCAGCGGAAGTCGTGCGTGGGTGTGTCGATTTCGGGCCCGAATCGACCCTGCGAGCGGCCCGGTTCTTGTCGAGCACTACCCCCGCAACTATTCGAGAAGAAGTGGACTTCAAGTGCCCGAGGACCGCGGCCCAGGGCTGCGGACACAGCCCAGCCGAAAGCCCGAGCCGAGCCGAGCCGAAATCTGCAGCCGAGCCGAGCCGAGCCGAGCCGAGGCCCGGCCGGGTCTAGAATCCGGGCAGGTTGCCACCGAGAGCGCCGCCGAGCATGCCGCCCATGTTGGGGCCTGCGTTGTGCTCGCGGCCCTGGAGCTCCATCTGCTCGAGGGCAACCACGATCGCCAGGGCCAGCGGCGTCTCGAAACCGGGAGCGATCTGGATTCCATAGGCGTCGTGGACCGTCAGCCATTTGCGGGATGCCACGATCACATCGGTGCCGGCCCGACTGACCCGAAACTCGCGGTCGATGAAGTTGCCTTGGACGCTCAGCTCGCTGGCGTCGGCCAGGGTGATCGTGAAGTGATCGCCCAGGAAGTTGAGCAGGGCCTCCTGGATCGTGGCGACGATGGTCTCGCCGTGCTTGATCTCGAAGGTTCGGTGGAGATGTGCCAGCGACTGGCCGATCGCGTACAGCTGGTTGCCCTGGAGGTCGAGCAGAAGCAGGGTCCGGCGCAGCGTGAAAGCCTTGCCATCTACCTCGAACGCGTTGTTGCCCTGGGAGTCCTCGATCCACAGGTCGCCACTCAGCGACATCAGCTTCTCGTTCAGGACGAACATCGCCGGCTCGGCGGGCATCGCAGTCTCCACGTAGACGGTGCTCAACCGGGCCAGTGTAGGTCCGGGTTGCCCGCACCGGGCTCCCGCCGAGTGGCGCTGATGGGCCTCCGCGACGGGCTGAAGCGGCCAGCCGCCTGCCCGGACCAGGCT
>JBBRIV010000136.1:0-7676 GCA_038220425.1 Candidatus Limnocylindrales bacterium | reverse complement strand
CCCTGCGGATCGAGGATCCCCTCCTTGGGGGTGACGTTGACGGCAAATCGAAACGACGCACTCATCGGGCGATTACGTCCTCCTCAAGGTAGCGGGCAAAGCTCGCGCCGGTGATCCGCTCATAGGCCTCGACATACCGCTGGCGCGTGCCGGCCACGATCTCGGCCAGCAGCTCGGGCCCAGGTGCAGTCTTGTTCCAGGGTTGGGTCTCGAGCCAATCGCGCACGAACTGCTTGTCGTAGCTGGGCTGGGCGTGACCCGGCTCGTAGGCCTCGGCATTCCAGAAGCGCGACGAGTCCGGGGTCATGACCTCGTCGATCAGGAGCAGCTCACCGGCGGCCGACAGGCCGAACTCGAACTTCGTGTCGGCCAGCAGGATGCCGGCCCGGGCCACGATTGCCGCACCGTAGCCGTACAGGGCCAGGGCAATCGAGCGGACCCGCTCGGCCAGCGCCCCGGCACTGTCCAGATCGTCCGAGATGGGCATGAGCCGCTCGACCATCTCGTCGAAGCTGATGTTCTCGTCGTGGGTGCCCTGCTCGGCCTTGGTCGACGGTGTGAACAGCGGCGCCGGCAGTCGATCGCTGTGGCGCAAGCCATCGGGCAGCTCGATCCCGCACAGGCTGCCGGTGCGCCGGTAGTCCTGCCAGCCGGAACCGGCCAGGTAGCCGCGCACGATCACTTCCACCGGCAGGACCCGGGCCCGCTTGCAGATCATGATCCGGCCGGCCAGGTCGGCCAGGCCGGTCGGGAGCGCGTCGCGGCTGACCAGGCCCGACGCCGGATCGAGCGACTCGGTCACGATCGAACCTTCGGGCAGGTCGGCCGGCGAGGTGGAGCGCAGGTGGTTGGGTACGATCCCGGCCGTCTCGGCGAACCAGAAGCGGGACAGGCCGGTGAGCACCCGGCCCTTGTCCGGGATGACCGTGGGCAGGACGACGTCGAAGGCCGACAACCGGTCGGACGCGACGAGCAAGAGCGTGTCTGCATCGATGTCGTACAGGTCGCGGACCTTGCCCGAGCGCACGAACGATTCAGCGAGCGGCATCGACCACCTCGGGCTCGGGCGGCAAGGCCTGCTCGTCCGGTTCGTATGGCTCGCCATCCCTGGCAACCGAGCTGTCCGAGGCCCGGACCGTGAGCTCGGCCTCAAGGCGATCGAGGCGCGCGATGCCGACCGAGGCGTGGCGCAGGAACGTGGCGTCGTCGAAGCAGGCGTCAAGCCGGGCCAGGCTCAGGCGGGCCGCCACGGTTGGTTCCAGGGCGAGCAGCTCGCGCAACGAGCGGCGCTCATCGGCAGCCCGCAGGGCGGCGCCCTGGACGATGGCATAGGCATCTTCGCGGGCCAGGCCGGCATCCTCAACCAGGGCCACCAGGACCCGGCTGCTGGCGTGCAGGCCGAAGCCGCGCTCGATGTTCTCGCGCATGCGCTCGGGCCGGACGACGAGTCCGCTGACCAGCCCGGTCATCTTGACCAGCATGTAGTCGAGCAGGATCGTGGCGTCGGGCAGGAGGACCCGCTCGGCACTCGAGTGGCTGATGTCGCGCTCGTGCCACAGCGGCTGGTTCTCGAGGGCGGCCCCGGCGTAGCCCCGGAGCAGCCGGGCCAGGCCGGCCATCCGTTCGGCCAGGATCGGGTTGCGCTTGTGGGGCATGGCCGAGCTGCCCTTCTGGCCGGCCCGGAAGGGCTCCTGGAGCTCGCCGATCTCGGTGTGCTGGAGGTTGCGGACCTCGGTCGCGAAGCGCTCGAGTGAGCCACCGGTGATTGCGATCGCCCCAAGGAGTGCCGCGTGACGGTCGCGCTGGACGATCTGGGTGCTGACCGGATCGGCATACAGGCCCAGGCCGGCCAGGACCTCGGCCTCCAGGTCGGGATCGAGATGGCTGTACGTGCCAACCGGGCCGGAGATCTTGCCGGTCCCGATCTCGTCGACGGCGCTGGCCAGGCGAACCCGGTCACGGGCCAGCTCGAACGCCCAACCTGCGATCTTCAGGCCGAGGGTGGTCGGCTCGGCGTGGACCGAGTGGGTCCGGCCCATCATCACCGTGCCGGCCTCCAGGCGAGCCCGGGCGATCAGCGCCACCAGGAGCCGATCCATGTCCACCAGCAGGCGCAGGCCGGCAGCCTGGAGCTGGAGGGCAAGCGCCGTGTCGACGACGTCGCTGCTGGTCAAGCCCAGGTGCAGGTAGCGCCCGTCGGGGCCCACGCTCTCGGCGACCTGGCTGACAAAGGCGATGACGTCGTGGTCGGTGGTCTGCTCGATCTCGGCAATCCGGCCGACGTCCACCCGGGCGCGGGCCTCGATCGTGGCCAGGGCGCCCGTCGGGATCAGCCCGCGAGCGGCCTGGACGCGGGCCACCGCCAGCTCAACCCGGAGCATCTCCTCGAAGCGAGCCGCGTCGGACCAGATGGCGCCCATCTCGGCCAGGGTGTAGCGCCTGATCACGCCGGGACTCCGACCGGGACCAGGTCCAGGGCAATGTCGTGGCGGCGCTGGAGGCCATCGAAGTCGATCGAATCGGCCAGCGTTTCGGCCGCCGCCCGGGCCGCGCCAAGGTCCCCGGCACGGGCCACGGCGGTCAGCACCCGGCCGGCATTGGTCCGGAACGAGCCATCGTCGTCGATGATCGTGCCCGACTGAAAGACCAATCCGGTAGCCCGATCCGCGGGAGCGGCCGGGTCGACGCCCCGGATCAGCTCGCCCATGTGAGCTCGTTCGGGATAGCCGGCGCTGGCCAGCACGATCCCGACCGCCGCACCGGGCAGGACCGGGATGAGGACCGTCGACAACCCCAGTCCGGCGGCGGCCGAGGCCAGCTCGCGCAGGGCGGCGGCGCGCAGCAACGGCCCGAGGGGTACGGCCAGCCGGGGCAGGATCACCTGCGTCTCGGGATCACCGAAGCGGGCGTTGCACTCGAGCAGGACCGGCCCATCGGCGGTCAGGATCAAGCCCGCGTACAGGGCACCCCGGAACGGGCTGCCGCGCCGGGCCAGCTCGGCGAGGATCGGGCGGTGGACGCTGGCCACGATCGCCTCGACCGCAGCGTCGGACAGGTCCGGCAGGGGGCTGTAGGCACCCATCCCGCCGGTGTTCGGTCCACGGTCGCCGTCGGCCAGGCGCTTGTGGTCGCGGGCCGCCGGCAGGGCCAGGGCATCGCGACCATCGCACAGCGCGATGACGCTGGCCTCCGGCCCAACCAGGCGTTCCTCGATCACGACGAGGGGGGCTGACTCGGACCCGCCGAAGTCGCTCGCCTCGACGTGCGCCTCGCGGGCGAAGATCGCGGCCAGGGCGGCTTCGGCCTCGTCCAGCGAGGCACACAACGTGACGCCCTTGCCGGCGGCCAGACCATCAGCCTTGACCACCAGCCCATCACCGGTGGCGGCCAGCTCGGCGGCGAACGCGCGGGCCTCGGCCAGCTGGTGGAACGACCCCGCCCGGGCCATCCGGACCCCGGCTGCCTCGGCAACCTCGTGGCAGAACGACTTGCTCGTCTCGATCCGGGCGGCGCTCCGGGACGGTCCAAAGACGGCGATCCCGGCCGCCGTGCAGGCATCGGCCACGCCAGCCGCGAGGGGTGCCTCGGGACCGATCACGACCAGCTCGGCGGCTGTGGCCCGAGCCGCCGCGACGATCGCCGCCGGATCCAGCGGGTCGACATCGGGCAGGCAGGTCACCCGGGGCTCATTGCCGATCGCACTCGAGCCGGGCGTAACGAAGACCTCGTTGAGGCCGGGCTCACCAGACAGCTTCCAGGCCAGGGCATGCTCGCGACCGCCGCCGCCCACGATCAGGATCCGGGTGGGCATGAGGGCGGCAATCATGCCAGGTCGGCCGGCGGGTACTTGGCCGACGCCAGGTTGGGCGCTGGGGCGAGGGACGGCCGGCGGCGCATCGGCCGGAAGGCTCGCTCGATCGTCTGGCTCCGTTCGGGACCAACGGACACGAGCACAATCGGGACGCCGGCCGCCGTCTCCAGGGCACTCACGTAATGCCGGGCGTTCTCGGGCAGCTCGGCCAGGGTCCGGGCCTGGTGGATCGGCTCGCTCCAGCCCGGGAAGCGCTCGTAGATCGGAACGGCACCAGCCAGCTGCTCGGCGCTCGAAGGCCAGGCGTCAACCCGCCGGCCGCCGATCTCGTAGGCCACGCACAGGCAGATCTCGTCGATCCCGGACAGGATGTCGAGCTTGTTGAGCATGATCGAGCTGACGCTGTTGACGGCAACGGCATAGCGCAGCGGCACGGCGTCGAACCAGCCCACCCGCCTGGGCCTGCCGGTGGTGGTGCCGACCTCGTTGCCCCGGGTGGCGATCCCGATCCCGATCTCGTCGGTCAACTCGGTGGGGTACGGGCCCGACCCCACCCGGGTTGAGTAGGCCTTCATGACCCCGATCACCTCGTCCACCTGGAGCGGGCCGATCCCGCCGCCGGTGCACGCACCTCCGGCAATCGGGTTGGACGAGGTCACGTACGGATAGCTGCCGTGGTCCAGGTCGAGGAGCGTTCCCTGGGCACCTTCAAGCAGGACGTGATCGCCCCGGGCCAGGGCATCCTGGACGAGCCAGACCGTGTCGGCCAGATGGGGCCGGAGGCGCTCGCCCCAGGCCATGGCCATTGCAACCAGCGGCTCGAGCTCGAATTGGCCATCGCCCGGCAGCAGTGCGAGGAGGGCGTTCTTGTCGGGCAGCACGCGGGCCAGGCGGGCCCGGAACGAGCGCTCGTCGACCAGGTCTTCCACGCGCAGGCCGATCCGCAGAGCTCGATCGGCGTAGGCCGGGCCGATCCCGCGGTGGGTGGTGCCGACCGCATCGCCGGCCAGGCGCGCCTCCATCGCCGCGTCCTGGGCGATGTGGTACGGCAGGATCAGGTGGGCGTTCTTGCTGACCCGAACCTTGCTCGTGTCGATCCCGCGGGCGGCCAGCATGTCCAGCTCGGAGATCAGGGTGGCCGGGTTGACGACCACGCCGGGGCCGATCACGCAGCTGATGTGCGGGTAGAGCACGCCCGACGGGACCAGGTGCAGCTTGAACACCTCGTCGCCAAGGACCACCGTGTGGCCGGCGTTGTCGCCGCCCTGGTAGCGCACGGCCATGGCCACCTGCTCGGCCAGGAAGTCGGTGGTCTTACCCTTGCCCTCGTCGCCCCACTGCAGGCCGACGATGACGGTGGCCGGCATCAGCAGCTCCCCGGGGCATGAAAAAGCCCCGCGGCCAGCTGGCCCGGGACCTGGATAGACTGAGCCCCTCGTCGAGTCGCCGGGCTTCCGGCGGCCCCCTGGCCGAAGGTGCGCGCTCGACTCACGGGACGAACGTTGCGCCTTCCTCGAGCAATGGGCATCTCCGTTGCTGGGCCTGCGCCCGTGGTTTCGAGGACCCGCCGAGTATAACCCGCCCGGGCCATCGCGAATCCGGGCCCAGGACCGGCCGCGGAGCGGGCGGGCTCGGGCGGGCTCGGCGCGGGCTCGGGCGGGCTCGGCGCGGGCTCCGCGTGCAGGGACGGGTACCCCGTACATCAAATCGACTATTTCGAGGTCCGGTTGGCCGATTTGGGGCTCGTTTGTCGTCGTTGGCGAGCGCGCTGCTCCCAAGCCACGCTCAAGAGCCCATCTATCCGTGGCTCGCCGGCCTATCGAGGTCGGGATTCTCTGGCGAATCGTCGTTTTGATGTACGGGGTACACGTCGCAGCCGGCCCACGGAACCCGCCGCGTGGCAGCGACGCAGCCGGCCCACGGAACCCACCGGGTCGCGCGCGGCCCAGGCGTCACTCGCCCGCGTTGATGAGCGCTCGCTCCATGAAGACCCAGTGCGACTTGTACTCATCGGGGATCTCACTTTCGGGATATGGATCGATGTCAACGAAGCCGTTGGCGCGGTAGAGAGCATGGGCGGCCGTCAGGAAGTCAGCGCTGTCGAGCCGGACTCGCGCGTAGCCCAGGCCATGGGCGGCGGCGAGGAGGGCGTCGAGGAGCGCCCGACCCGCTCCGGCGCGACGATGGCTCGGCTCGACGTACATCCGCTTGATCTCGGCGGTGTTGTGGCCGATCCGGTGGAGACAGCCGATGCCGTACGCGCGGTCGCCATCGACCGCCAGGACGACGTTCCCGTCGGGCGGCTGGAACGCCTCGATCGTCGCCAGGTGGTGGTCGACGGACTCGCGGACCGGCAGCCGGAATCCATGGTGTACCTCCAACTCGTCCGTGGCCCACGTGAGGTACTCGAGCCACAGGCGCTCGATGGATCCGAGATCCTCCGGTACCCGCGCGTCCCGAATGTCGGCCCCGCCGCTGCCTGTCATCGATCCTCCTCCAGGGTCTGCAGAGCGTATCTGCGGCCGACGCGTTCCGTGGTGGGTTCCACCGCGTTCCCGGAGCCGCAACCTCCGTGGGTTCGGTGGCCGGAGCTTCCGTGCTCAGACGTGTACGTGGTACCGCAAAACCGCAGTTTGGCGATCCGTTTGGCCGTTTCCAGGCCGGGCCAGGGTCACCTGTCGAGCTGACCACGCTCAGGCTGGGCGGAATTTCCCCCACGAGCCTCGGGAATCGACCCGACTCCCGGCGAAATGGCCGATTTGATGCACGGAGTACACGTCCGCGCAAGCCTGCCGTGCAAGCCTGCCGCGCCGGGCTGGCGCCCCGATGGCCGCCTGGTGATCCCCAGCCAATCGTCCGTTGAGAGCCGCGCGCTACGGTGGTCCAACTCCGACGAGATCGCCGCTCCAGGAGGATCACCGCCGCCGCACATTGGGGCCGTCTCGGAGCGTTCGGGCCGGCTCGGAAGGAGACGTGGACGTGAACAAGGTGTTCCTGACCGGGCGATTGGTGCGCGACCCGGAGTTGCGCAGCCTGGCCAGTGGCAAGTCGGTTACCCAGTTCAGCCTGGCAACCAACGAGTACGCCGGCGGCAAGGAGCGCAGCGAGTACCACACGATCGTGACCTGGGATCGCCTGGCCGAGATCTGCGGTCAGTTTTTGGGCAAGGCACAGCAGGTGGCCATCGAAGGCCGGATCCAGACCCGCTCGTGGGATGACGATCGGGGCACCCGGCACTGGAAGACTGAGATCGTGGCCTCCAACGTCGAGATGCTATCGGGGCGCAAGAAGAAGGACTACGAGGCGCAGTCTGCCGCCGAGGCGCTTGAAGCCGATGCCACCGCCGAGCCGGGCGATGAGGACGACGACGGTTCCGCCTTCGCCCGACCCAGCGAAGGTTCGCCCGGTGACCCTCTGCCCATCGCAGCCGCCGCCTGACGGGACCACCCCACTTCATCGCGGGACGGGCGTCACCCCCTCGGCGCCCGTCCCGTGTCCCGCCCTGGCCCTCAGGCTGCCCCGCCACCGTAGAGCTTGCGGCGGTTGAGGCCGGTCGCTGCAGCAACCCGCCGGGCGGCGTCACCCCGGGCAACCCCCGATGCCACCAGCCGCTCAACCTCGGCCCGGGCGGCAGCCTCCACGTCAGCCGCCGGCATGGCGACCTCGGAGCCGCCGCTCCCCCGCCCTGCCCCGACGACCAGGGCAAATTCGCCGCGGGCGGGGATCTCGCCCGAACGAGCCAGCTCGGCCAGGTCGCCCAGCGAGCCGCGCACGATCGATTCGTGGAGCTTGGTCAGCTCGCGGCAGACGGCCCCGGCCCGATCCGCCCCGCAGGCGGCAACCAGGTCGGCCAGGGTCGCGGCCA
>JBBRIV010000135.1:0-7772 GCA_038220425.1 Candidatus Limnocylindrales bacterium | reverse complement strand
CGGCCGATCGTGAAGGCCACGTCCGGCGGCAATCCGGCGGTGATCGTGATCTCGTTGATCCGGTACGGCGAACCCTTGGCGTGGAGCCGGAAGTTGGCCTTCTCCTGGAGCGAGGTGGCCTTGATCACGATGTCGGCCAGGAGCCCAGGATCGATCCGGTCGATGACCGAGGCCACCCCGGACTTGGCCTTTTTGAAGCCGCGTGACGCAGCGTCCCGGGCGTGGGCCTGGTTGGTCGGATCGGCGACCGCGGTGGCGGCATTGCCGACCGCTTCGCTGGTGGCCTTGCCCAGCTGGCCGGCCGCGACGCGGGCCTGGCCGGCAGCCGCCCGAAGTTGATCACCCGCGCTGTGGCCGATGCCCTGCCCGCCGGCGGCGGCTGAATCGGCGGGGCCGGCGGAGGTGCCCCGGACCTGGTCGGAGGCCCGATCCATCGCCCCGGATGCGCGCTCGGCCGCCTGCTCGGCCGCGTTCCGGGCTCGCTCAGCCGTGTGCTCGGCGGCCTCCTTGGCCTTGTCGAACAGCCCCATGGCCTGGTTCTCCTGTCATCGACGGCGGACCGGCTCGGACACGGGCTCGGCGGCGAGCAGCGTTGGGCACGGCTTGCATCCCGCAGCATCCGACCTGGACGATCGGCCGTCAATGGGCTGGGCCCAAGGGGGCTGGGCTAGGCGCCCTGCTCGACCTCGTACAGGGTGTGCGCCTCAAGGCCGTGTGCTTCGCGATGAACCCGTGCAGCGGTTTCCTTGTCGGGGGCATCGACCAGGCAGAACACCTTGCCGGCAGCCTCGTCAACCCAGTAGTGCTTGTAGTCCACGCCGTACTGGCCCTGGATCTTGAGGTCGGCTTCGTGCGCGCCAACGACGTCGGCGGCCTTGACGCCGGGCAGGTCGTGGATGTCCATGTAGGTAGGCATATCTGCTCCTAGGTGGGGATCAACGCCGGCAGTATGCCAGCATCGGGGCCACGAGCCGGGTCGGATCCAACACCCAGTCGCAGTCATCTTGGCGACGGGTTGAACGTCTCCAGGTCGCCCGGCGCGAGCGCCGTTCACGGTCGAGAAACACACCGGTGCGATACTTGGGACGATGACCACAGGGCCCGATTCGGCGAGTCGATGAGCAGCCTGGATCTCGACCTGCGCCTGCTGGCCGACGGGCTGTCGGTGGGCGTGATCCGGCTCGATCGCGACCTGGTCGTCCGCTACGCCAACCCGGCCGTCCATGTCTTTGCCGGTCGGGCGCCGGGATCGCTGGTCGGGCGGAGCCTGATGGAGGCCTTCATCGACCGGCGGATCGAAGAGCTCGCGGAGGAAGCGGCCCGCTCCGGCAGCGCCATTGGCGAGCTGACCCTGCGCGCAGCGGACGGGCCGTCGCTGGTGGTACGGGCCCGCCGGACCCACGACGGCCTGGCCACCTGGCTGACCTTCGAGGACGTTTCGGAGCTGCGCCGCCTGCAGCGGATCCGGAGCGAGTTCGTCGACAACCTGTCCCACGAGCTGCGCACGCCGTTGACCAACGTCAGCCTCCTGGCTGAAACCCTGGTCCGCGAATCGGAAGCGGCGGGCGAGCTGATCCCGGCCCGGATGCGCGATCGAATCAACAAGATCGAAGTGGAAACCGGGCACCTGGTCCAGATGGTCAGCGAATTGCTCGACCTCGCTCGGATCGAATCGGGCCGGCCGATGCTGTTGCTGGACCGGGTGGACCTCGGCCGGCTGGCGGCCGCGTCGGCCGATCGCCTGCGCCTGTTCGCCGAGCGCCAGGGCGTCCAGCTCGTGGTCGACGTGCCTGGATCCGGGGTGGCCCTGGTCAGCGGCGCGGAGGAACGGCTGGGCCAGGTCCTGATCAACCTCGTCCACAACGCGGTCAAGTTCAGCCCCGACGGCGGCGACGTCACGATCCGGGTGGAGGAGCTCGCCCCGGACATCGTCGTGTCGGTCGAGGATCACGGGATCGGCATCCCGCGGGGCTCCCAGGATCGCGTCTTCGAGCGGTTCTACAAGGTGGACCGGGCGCGGGTGCGGGGTGGCGGGACCGGCCTGGGCCTGTCGATCGCGCGCCACGTGGTGGAGGCCCACGGTGGCCGGATCTGGGTCGAGTCGGAGGAGGGCCGCGGCTCCAATTTCTCGTTTGCCCTCCCGATCTGCGATCCACAGGGAAACCCGGGATGACCAGCCTGCACGTCGCCACGCTCAACCTGCGCAACCTGGCCGACCGCTGGGACGAGCGCCTGCCGCTCCTCCTGAACGACTTCGGGTCGCTCCAGCCCGACGTGATCGGGTTGCAGGAGGTGGTCTACGTGCTCCAGCAGGACCGCCTCCTGGGGGCCGCCGGACCGGGCCACTACCGGGCCAGCCGGGCCTGGGCGGGGCGGCCCGAATATGGCAATTCCATCCTGAACCGAGAGTCGCTGGTCGTCACCGGCTCGGACCGCCTGGAGTTGAGCCACGGTCGATCAGCCGGCCGGCTGCGGCTCTCGATCGACGGGCTCAGCCTGGAGTTCGTCAACGTCCACCTCCACCACGAGGTTCCCGATGACGCGGTTCGGGACGAGCAAACCCGAATCGTGCTGGCCTGGCTGGGGGCGGTGACGCCGTCGGATGCCCAGATCGTGGTCGGCGACTTCAATGCCGATCCAGCCGAGCCAGCCTATGCGCGGATGGCCGCGGCGGGCTTCCGGTCGGCCTGCCTGGAGGCCAATGGCAGCGAGCCCGCGGTCACCTGGCCATCCGGCCTGCAGGGCCCGGCCATCGACACGGACGGCGAGCCGAGCTGCCTCGATTACATCTGGCTGCGCGGCCAGGCGCGGGCCGAATCGGCCCGGGTGGTGTTCGACCGGCCGGCGGTGGGCGATCCGGGTCTCTATCCGAGTGACCACTTCGGCCTGAGCGCCATTGTCCGGCTCGGCCGGAGCGCCAATGTCCGGCTCGGCCGGAGCTGACGATGACCAGCCCGGCTCGGCCGCGGGCCCTGCGCCTGGCTCATCGCGGTGACCACCGGGTGCACCCCGAGAACAGCCTGGCCGCAATGCTCTCGGCGATGGATGTCGACGGCTGCGATGGCCTGGAGTTCGATGTCCAGCTGTCCCTCGATGGGATTCCGGTCCTCCTTCATGACCAATCGCTCGAGCGGGTCCAGGGCGTCACGGCGCTCGTCCATGAGCTGACGGCTGCCCAGCTGGCCGGTCACGGTATCCCCACCCTCGCCCAGGTCCTCGAAGCCGTGCCCCGCCGGGCGTTCCTCGACGTTGAGCTCAAGGCCGACCTGGGCCGCGCGGTCGTCGAGGTCTTGGCGGCGGGTCGGGGCGCGGAGCTGCTCCGGGCGGTGGTGTCGTCGTTCGAGGTTGCCGCGCTCGAGCGGGTCCGTGGCCTGGCGCCCGCCTGGTCGTGCTGGCTGAACACGGAGACGCTCAAGGTTGGCGATGTCCGGACGGCGGCCGAGCTGGCTTGCGCCGGAATATCGGTCGACTGGCATGCGATCGACGCGACGAGCCTGGCCCGGGCGCGGGCTGCCGGCCTCGAGGTGGCCGCCTGGACGGTGACCGATCCGCGGGTTGCCCGGCGCCTTGAGGCGAGCGGGGTGACGGCCCTGTGCGTCGAAGGCCGCGCCCTCGCCGGCTGAGTCCGGCCGGCGCCTCACTGCCGGGCTGAACCGGACTGCGCGACGAGGATCCCTGAGCGTGCGCCGGCCCGTATCCTCAAACTTGGCGCGACCACCGGCAACGAACGATTGACTGAACCGAGGGAGCACATCGATGGCTGGTCAGGAGTCGGCAGACCTCGTCGTCGTCGGGGCCGGTACGATCGGTGGCTGGGCCGCGACCTTTGCCGCCGAGGCGGGCCTGAAGCGGGTGGTGGTCCTGGAGCGGGGGACCGTCGGCAGCGGCGCCAGCAGCCGCGCGGCCGGGATCGTCCGGGCCCAGGGCGGGACACCCGAGGCGGTGGCCCTGGGCCGCTGGACGATCGACTTCTATCGCGGCCAGCAGGCTCGCTACGGCACCGACTCGGGCTTCCGCGAGCTGGGCTACCTGATCCTGGCCGTGACGGCCCGCGACGAGCGTGAGGGTCGAGCCCGGGTGGCCATGCAGCACAAGGCGGGCCTGGACGTGAGCTGGCTGAGCCGGGCCGAGGCGTGCGTCGTCAATCCTAGCCTGGCCCCGGATGGCCATCGAGGGGGCAGCTATGCGTCGACCGACGGCGCGATCGATCCGCCCCGGAACGTTCTGGCCTACTCGCTCGCGATGCAGCGGACCGGTGTCCAGCTGCGCGAACGAACAGCCTTCGAGGGCCTTCGGGTGGATCGTGGCCGGGTGGTGGGTGTCGAGACCAGCGCTGGGCCGATCGCCACCGAGCGAGTCCTCCTGACCGGCGGTCCCAGCCTCCGGTCGGTGGGCAAGCTGGCCGGTCTGCGAATTGCGGCGGGCGGCGCCCGCCACCAGATCGCGGTGACCGAGCCCCACCCGGCCTTCGAGGTCGATCGCCAGCCGATGGTCTTCGACCTGGGGAGGGGTCTGTACTGGCGTCTCGAGGAGGGCGGCCTGCTGTTCGGGATGAGCAATCCCAACGAGAAGCCGGGAATTGCCCGCCAGATCGACTGGCCCTACCTGCGCCGCATGCAGCGCCGGCTCGAACGGCTGGTCCCCGCGGTGCGCGGGCTGAGCTTGCGCAAGGTGTGGTGCGCAACCATCGACTTCACGCCCGACCATCAGCCGATCCTGGGGCCGGCCATCACTCCGACCGGCGAGCGGATCGACGGGGTCACGATCGCCTCACCCGGTGGCCACGGGATGATGTGGGGCCCGGCTGTTGCCCGGGTCGGGGCCGACCTGGCCGTCCACGGCCGGACCGAGCTGCTCGACGTGAGCGAGCTGGGTCTTGACCGGTTCGATGCCGAGGGCCGGAGCCGCCTGGCCGCCGATCCCATCGCCCTGCCCTTCCCGCTCAGCGCGGCCGACGATTGAGGTGACTCGCCGGTCCGTGGCGGTCGTCGCAGGAGGCGTGATCCTGGGGCTGGCCGTGATTGTGATCGGGCTGGCGGTCATCGGGGTGGGCCGGTCTTCGTCCCGGGCGGCCCTTGGGGCGCCCCATTTCGTCGAGGAAGCCGCTTCGGCCGGCATCAGCCAGACCTACCAGGGCGACGACAACTTCCCGGTCGGCGGGGGAGTGGCCGTGTTCGACTGCAACGGCGACGGCCGGCCCGACATGTATATCGCCGGCGGCAGCGCCCCGGCCGTCCTGTATCGCAACGAGAGCCCGGTCGGTGGGGCGCTCCGGTTCAGTCCGCTGGCCAGCCCGGTGACGGACCTGACCAGCGTCCTGGGCGCCTATCCCATCGACATCAACGGCGACGGCATCGTTGACCTGGCCGTCCTCCGTTTCGGCGAAATGGTCCTCCTCAAAGGGCTGGGCAACTGCCAGTTCGAACGGGCCAACGAAGCCTGGGGCTTTGCCGGAGGCAATGCCTGGACGATGGCCTTCAGCGCGACCTGGGAAGGCTCGTCGGGACTCCCGACCCTAGCGCTCGGCCACTACCTGGGGGTTGGTCCGGCGAGCGCCGATTGCGCCCAGAACCAGCTCATCCGGCCGAATTCGGCCGGCACCGGCATCGGTCCACCACTCGAGCTGACGCCGGGATATTGCGCCCAGTCCATGCTCTTCAGCGACTGGAATCGGTCTGGCCACCAGGACCTCCGGATCAGCAATGACCGCAACTACTACATCGACGGCGAGGAGCAGCTGTGGCACATGGCGGCCGGCCAGCCGCCCCGGCTGTACTCCAGCGCCGACGGCTGGGTCAACATGCAGATCTTCGGGATGGGCATTGCCAGCTACGACGTGACCGGCGACGGCTACCCGGACCTGTACCTGACCAGCCAGGCCGACAACAAGCTCCAGACCCTCACGGCCGGGCCGGGCAAGCCGACCTACGGCGATATCGCGCTCAAGCGCGGGATCACCGCGACCCAGCCCTTCACCGGTGGCGACATCCTGCCTTCGACCGCCTGGCACCCGGAATTCCAGGACGTCAACAACGACGGACTGGTGGACCTGTACGTATCCAAGGGCAATATCAACGCCCAGCCGGGCTATGCCGAGAAGGACCCCAGCGACCTGTTCATCGGCCAGGCCGATGGCACCTTCAGCGAGGGCGCGGACGCGGCCGGGATCGTCAGCTTCGAGCGCGGCCGGGGCGCCGCCCTGGCCGACTTCAACCTCGACGGCCTGCTCGACCTGGTCCAGGTCAACTACGGGGCGCCGGTCAGGCTCTGGCGCAATGTTGGGACGGGAACGGCCGTGGCGCCGGCCCCGATGGGCAACTGGCTGGCCATCCAGGTTCAGGAGCCGGGCTCGAACCGGGACGCGATTGGCGCCTGGATCGATGTCCAGGTGGGCGACAATACGATCCAGCGAGAGCTGACGATCGGCGGAGGTCACGTCAGCGGCGAGCTTGGCTGGCTGCACTTCGGGCTGGCCGGCGCGACACAGGCCCAGGTCCGGGTGCACTGGCCGGGCGGCCAGACCGGACCGTGGATCAGCCTGCCGGCGAATTCGTTCGAGATCATCCAGCCTGGAACAACGACGGCCCAGCCGTGGTTACCCCCGAAGACCTGAGCGGAGGATGTCTGTGATCAAGGCGCGCCTGGCCGAGATCGGTCTGCCCGGGATCGGCCCGCTGGAATCCCGGCCGGAGCTGCCGGCCACGCTCTACCCGGAGCGGATTGCCCGGCTGCGCGAGCGAGCCGAGTCGCGCTACGACCGGCTGGTCGTCTACGCCGATCGCGAGCACAGTGCGGGGATCAGCTACCTGAGCGGGTTCGATCCGCGATTTGAGGAAGCCCTGCTGATCCTCGGTCCGGTCGGCGAGCCACTCATCCTGACCGGCAACGAGTGCTACGGGATGGCCGGTGCGGCACCCCTGCCGATGCGCCGGGAGCTCTTCCAGGACCTGAGCCTGCCCAGTCAGCCGCGCAGCCGTTCGCGGACGCTCGGTGCGATCCTGGCCGACGAGGGAATCCGCGCCGGCAGCCGGGTTGGTGTCGTTGGCTGGAAGACGTATGCCTCCCGCTCGGCCATCGACGTGCCGTCGTTCCTGGTCGACGAGCTGCGCCGGGTGACCGGCCCCGGCGGTCTCGTGGACAACGCCACCGACCTGTTGATCGACCCGGCCGACGGGCTGCGCGTGATCAACGAGGTTGAGCAGCTGGCCGCCTTCGAATACGCGTCCTGCCAGACCTCGCGGGGCGTCCGCCAGCTGCTGGCCGGACTGCGGCCCGGAATGACCGAGCGCGAGGCCGTCCGGCTGCTCGAGTGGGACGGGTCGCCGTTGTCCTGCCACCTCATGCTCACGGCCGGGCCACGAGCGACCCTGGGTCTGCTCAGCCCGTCTGACCGGCCAATCGGCCGGGGCGATCGGTTCACCACGGCCTTCGGGATCTGGGGCGCGCTCACCTGCCGGGCCGGCTTCGTGGCCGAGGATGCGACTGACCTGCCGGGCTCGATCGGAGACTACGTCGAGCGCCTGGTCGGGCCGTATTTCGATGCGGTCGCGGAGTGGTACGAGGCGCTCTACGTGGGTCAGGCCGGGGGCGTCCTCCAGGCGATCATCGACCGCCACCTGGGCGACCCGTTTTTTGGCATCTTCCTCAATCCGGGCCATCAGCTGCACCTGGACGAGTGGGTGAACTCGCCGATCAGCCCGGGCTCGACGATCGAGCTGCGCTCGGGCATGGCCCTCCAGGTCGACATCATCCCGGCCACCGGGACCGACTAC
>JBBRIV010000134.1:0-7797 GCA_038220425.1 Candidatus Limnocylindrales bacterium | reverse complement strand
ATACGGAGCTTCCGATGCTGACGACGGCCCGCCACCTCCTGACCACGTCAAGCGCCCTGCGCAACCGCATCTTCGCGGTCTACGGCTTCCTGCTGGTGTTCAACCTGATCGCCTGGGGCCTGGCCCTGGGCGCCTCTGTCGCCTATCCGATCCTCCTGCCAACCGCCTTCCTGGCCTACACCTTCGGGCTGCGCCACGCCGTCGACGCCGACCACATCGCGGCCATCGACAACACGACCCGCAAGCTGATGCAGGACGGCCAGCGCCCGGTCGCGGTGGGCCTGTTCTTCTCGCTGGGCCACTCGACGATCGTGGTCGGCCTGTCGGTCGTGATCGCGATCTCGGCCGGACTGATCAGCGATATCCCCTCGATGCAGGCCGTCGGCAGCCTGATCGGAACCACCGTCTCGGCCGTCTTCCTGCTGGTCATCGGGATCATCAACCTGGTCGTGCTGATCGACATCTACAAAATGTTCCGGCGGGTATCGGGTGGCGGCACCTACGACGAGCAGACCCTCGAGGAGTTCCTCAACAACCGGGGCCTGCTGGCCCGGATCTTCAAGCCCATGCTCAGGGTGATCCGCAAGAGCTGGCACATGTATCCGCTGGGGGTCCTGTTCGGTCTGGGCTTCGACACCGCCAGCGAGGTGGCCCTGCTGGGCCTGGCGGCGACCTCGGGGGCCAGCCACATCCCGGTCGTGTTCATCCTGATCCTGCCCGCCCTGTTCGCCGCGGGCATGTCCCTGGTGGACACGACCGATGGCATCCTGATGCTGGGCGCCTATGGCTGGGCCTACGTCAAGCCGATCCGCAAGCTGTACTACAACCTGAACATCACCCTGGTCTCGGTCCTGATTGCCTTCGTCGTCGGTGGCATCGAGGTGCTCAGCATCGTGGCCGACCGGTTCGGACTCCACGGCGGGATCTGGGACGCGGTCGGGAACCTCGACTTCGGGGTCATCGGCCTGGCGATCATCGGGATCTTCGTCGTGAGCTGGGGTGTCTCCAGCGTCATCTACCGGCTCAAGCACTACGACGACCTGCCGGTCGCCGGCTGACCGAACCCGCCTACATCGTGGGCGCGTAGCCAGGATCCAGGTAGCGCTCGGGGTCCTCTTCGAAGTCGAGCTTGCAGCCCCGCCCGCAGAAAACATAGTCGATGTCGGCGTGGCGAACCGCCAGGTTGCGTGCGCGAGCCACGCTCGGGTCAACCGTCATCCCGCAGACCGGGTCGGTTGCGCTCGTCGGCGCGGTGTGCTCGTTCACGCGTTGCGCAGGCGCAGGGAGTTGGTCACGACGCTGACCGATGACAGGGCCATGGCTCCCGCGGCGAAGGCCGGGTTGAGCAGGATCCCGAAGGCAGGGTAGAGCGCGCCCATGGCGACCGGGATCAGGACCACGTTGTAGGCAAAGGCCCAGAACAGGTTCTGGCGGATGATCCGGGTCGTCTGCCGGGACAGGCTGAGGGCAGCCAGGACCAACCGCGGGCTGCCGCCAACCAGGGTCAGGTCCGAGGCTTCGATGGCGACGTCGGAGCCGGTCCCGATCGCCACGCCCAGGTCGGCCTGGGCCAGGGCGGGCGCGTCGTTGATCCCGTCGCCGACCATCGCCACGACCCGGCCGGCCGCCTGGACCTCGCTCACGATCCGGGCCTTGTCGGCCGGCAGCACACCGGCTCGAACGTGGCTGGCCGGGATGCCCACGAGCCCGGCGACGGCAGCCACGGGAGCAGGGCTGTCGCCGGACACGAGCCAGACCTCAATCCCCGCTGCCTGGAGCTGGCCGATCGCCGCGGCGGCATCGGGCCGGACTGGATCGGAGATGACGAAGCCGGCCGCCTGGCGGCCATCGATCGCGACCAGAATCGAGCTGCCGTCCGGCTCGCCGGCGGTAGCGGTGGCCAGCTGGACCCCGCGCTCGGCAAGCAACCGTGGGCTGCCCACGATGACCTGGCGGCCGCTGACCGTCGCGCTGACCCCGCGGCCGGCGAACGATTCGAACTGGTCGAGGGCCAGGAAGCCGGCTTCCCGGAGGTGGCCGTGGGCAACGATCGCGGCAGCCAGTGGGTGTTCACTGCCGCGCTCGGCCGACGCGGCCAGGTCGATCACCTCGCCTTCGTCGAAGCCGGGCTGGAGGACGACTCGCTCGACGGTCGGCCGGCCCCGGGTGAGGGTGCCGGTCTTGTCGAAGATCACCGTGTTGACCCGGGTGGCGCGCTCGAGCGCGGCCGCGTTCCGGATGAGGATGCCCGCCTCGGCGGCGCGGCCGGTACCGACCATGATCGCCGTCGGGGTGGCCAGGCCCATCGCGCATGGACAGGCGATCACGACGACCGCGATGAACGCGGTCAGGGCCAGGGTGATCCGGGGCTCGGGACCGGCCAGGAACCAGATGACGAAGGTCAGGCCGGCCACGACCAGGACGAACGGCACGAAGACCTCGCTGATCCGGTCGGCCAGGCGCTGGATGGGTGCCTTGGATCCCTGGGCCCGCTGAACGAGGTCGACGATCGAGGCCAGGACGGTCTCGCGGCCGACCCGGGTCGCGCGCATGACCACCGAACCCGACGTATTGAGGGTGGCTCCAATGAGCTGGTCACCGGTCTGCTTCTCGACCGGCAGCGGCTCGCCGGTGAGCATCGACTCGTCGACTGCCGTCTGGCCCTCGACCACGATTCCGTCGACCGGGATCTTCTCGCCGGGTCGGACCCGGAGCTGATCGCCCGCCTGGACGGCGGCCAGGGGCACGTCCACTTCGCGGCCGTCCTCGATCCGGCGCGCGGTTGCCGGCTGGAGCCCGATCAGGCGCCGGATGGCCCCGGTTGTCTGGTCCTTGGCCCGGGCTTCGAGCCAGCGACCCAGCAGGACCAGGCCGATGATGATCGCCGAGCTGTCGAAGTAGGTCTCGGGCTGGAGCCCGGCCTGCCGGACGACCTCGGGGAACACGGTCGCGAAGGTGCTGTATGCCCAGGCCGCAGTCGTGCCGACCACGACCAGGGTGTCCATGTTCGTCGTGCCATGCCGGGCGGCCCGCAGCGCGGCCACGTAGAACCGCCGGCCGGCCCACGCCTGGATGAAGGTTGCAGGCAGCAAAGCCAGCCAGTTCAGGCTGGTCATCGGGACCGCGGTCTGGGGCCAGAACAGGACGATCATCAGGCCTGCCGCGACGGCAATCGAGACGAGTGCCTGGGTCAGCAGCCGGCGGCGTTCATGGCGGCGGACTGCCTGTTCGGGGTCAACCTCCAGGGCCATGCTCGGCGCGCTCTCGGCGCGCACGTCATATCCAGCGGCCTCGACCGCACTGACCAATTCGGCCCGGCCGGCCAGCCCGGGGTTAACCGTGATGGTTGCCCGCTCGGTGGCCAGGTTGACGCTGGCTTCGAGGACGCCGTCGGTCTTGTTGAGGAAGCGCTCAATCCGATTGACACACGACGCGCAGGTCATCCCCTCGATCGGCAGGACGATTCGGATCGGGGTTGGTTGGGCGGCCGTCGGCAGGGCAGAGTTCATACTCCCCAGCAGTATGGCACATCGATACTACCGGGGAGTATATCCAGCCTGTGCTGGGAATCGAACGA
This sequence comes from Candidatus Limnocylindrales bacterium, assembly GCA_038220425.1. Classification (GTDB taxonomy): domain Bacteria; phylum Chloroflexota; class Limnocylindria; order Limnocylindrales; family CSP1-4; genus Palsa-1033. The sequence goes on along the minus strand of JBBRIV010000134.1, from coordinate 4,220 downwards.
GCCGGTCCGAAGACCGGCTCGTTCGCAGGAAGCGGGAGGTCAGTTGGCCGGTGGCAGGAGAACGTGGTCAATGATGTAGACGGTCGCGTTGGCCGTCTGGACATCGCCGCAGATCACCATCGCCGTGCCATTGACGGTGAAGGTCGTGCCGCTGCCGGTGACCGTGACGTTGCCGCCCTGGAGGGACTTGTGGGTACCCGCCAGCTGGTCAGGGGTGAGGCGCTGGCCGATCACGTGGTAGGTCAGGACCGTGGTCAGCAGACCCTTGGGGTCGGCCAGGGCCTTGGTCAGGGTGGCCTGGTCCATCGCCGTGAACGCATCGTTGGCCGGTGCGAAGACGGTGATGCCCGCGGCCGAGTTCAGGGTATCGACGAGACCGGCGGCCTTGACCGCGGTCACGAGGGTTGACAGGACCGGGTTGTTCGACGCGGCAGTCGCGACGGGAACCTGGGCCATGCCGCTGAAGCTACCGGCCCCGGAGGCCGGCACGGCGCTGCACGCCGACCCGAACGGAGCGTGCACCATCATCGCGTCGGCCGACGGCGACGGAGCCGTTGTTGGGGCCGCCGTCGGAGCGGCCGTTGCCGCTGCGCTCGTGCAGGCCGAGATGAGCAATGTGCCGGCAAGGACAAGTGCCCCGACACTGAGTGTTCGTCGTTCCATGATTCGTGGACTCCTATGCTGGTTCCGGCGCCTTTGTGGCCCGGGATCGATCTGGTGGATCGCTCAGGAAACGGTCACGACCAGGCTGTGCCAGCCGGTCGCTCCGTCGGGGAACGCATCGCTGCGCGCCTCCGTTTGGGTGGTCCCGGTGCCGTCGGTGGCCCGGACCGTGATGGCGTGCCGGCCGCTCGTGGCGGTCCACGCGTAGGACCACTGCCGCCAGGTGTCGAGGGTGTCGACCGGGGCAAGGTCAGCGTTGGTCCATGGACCGTCGTCGACCTGGACTTCGACCCGATCGATGCCCCGATGCTGGGCCCACGCCACCCCGCCGATCGCCACCTTGCCGGCAGGCAGGTTCGCCAGCGGCTTGGGTGCGTCGATCCGGGCCATCGTCTTGATCGGTGCCTGCTGCTTCCAGCCTCGTTGGACCCAGTAGGCGTCGAAGGCGCTGAACGTGGTCAGCTCCAGGTCGACCAGCCACTTGGTGGCCGAGACGTAGCCGTACAGTCCAGGCACGATCATCCGCACCGGATAGCCGTGTTCCACGGGCAGTGGCTGGCCGTTCATGGCTACCGCCAGCAGCGCGTCGCGGCCGTCCATCACGATGGCCGTGGGCGTGCCGGCGGTGAAGCCGTCACTCGAGCGCGAGACGATCTGGTCCGCACCGGCCTGCACGCCGGCCTCTTCGAGGAGTGCCTTGAGCGGGATGCCGATCCAGCGGGCGTTGCCCGCGTACGGTCCGCCGACCTCGTTCGAGACGCAGGTCAGGGTGATGTCGCGTTCAATCAACGGCCTGGCCAGCAACTGGCCAAGGTCCAGGTTCAGCTCGTGGTCAACCATCCCGTGGATCCGGAGGCGCCACGAGGCCGGGTCCAGGGCCGGTGGGATGAGGGCGGTGTCAACGCGATAGAACTCGGAGTTCGCGGTGATGAATGAGGGCACGCCGTCGATCACGACGCCCGCCCCGGCCGGAGTGGCTGGACCGATGTCGCCCGGTGTTGGAACAGTGAAGCCGGCTGTCGATGGCGTTCGGCGCGAAATGCCCGCGATGCCCAGGCCGCCGGCAAGGACGGTCAGGCCGCCGACGACGCCGCTTGTCACGATGAACCGCCGTCGTCCGGCGTTGAACTGCGGGCCGCCGGCCGTCTGGTCAGCGGGCACGGAGCCGGGCTCGGCCGATCGAACCAGCCTGGTCAGGGCCACCCCACCGACCAGCACCCCGACGACGACCGGCATGGCGTCCGGGGTCGTGGCTCCAGGACGGGTCAGGACAGCGGCCAGTCCAACCAGGCCGAACAGGCCGATGCCTGCCCAACCCAGGCTGATCCGGCGCGTTGCGAGGAGCCCGATCGTAGCGGCCGCGATGGCCAGCACCACGAAGATCCCCGCGATCAGGACGGGCTTGTCGTTGGTGCCGAACGTCCGGATCGCAAAGGACTTCAGGAACTCGGGTGTCGCGTCGATGGCGGCACCGCCGACGGCGATCACCGGCGAGCTCAACGGGTCGAACAGGCTGGCCAGCGCCTGGCCCACGGCCAGCGCCAGCGCGGCCGAAAGGATGCCACTGAAGGCACCGGCTCGAAATCCGACTCGGCGGGGGGCGGCAACGTGTACGGAAGGGAGATCTGATCTCCCGGTTGTTGGGGTCACGCCCGTTCCTTCGCACGGGACTCAGCCACGGATGACTTCGGGTCGTTCGCCCGCAGGAGTCGCTAGCCGCCGGGCACGGCCTGGCTCAGCGTCGCGTTCCTGCATCTGCTGCAGGTTTGGGCTGAGACCGGGCGCTCGGACCCAATATCACGACTAACCTTAGGTGACGAGCTGGAGCGCCAGTTCCGGCCTATTTGGCTGCCCTGTCGGCCCGAATATCACGACTATTCGTAGATCGAGGCCTTCGAGGCCTTCGAGGCCTGATCCAGGGCCAAGGGAAGCAGTCCGCCGCGCTGCAACCCGTCGACTAACAGTAGTCGTGATACTGGGCGGCCCGGCCCGCGCGCCACGTACGGCGCGGGACAAGGGCTAGAGGACGGCGAGGACCGCGTCGGCGAGGGTGATCAGCTTGGCCGGGACCGGGTCGTCGACGCTTGCCGGGGTGAAATCGGGGTCGGTCAGCTCGAACCCCTTGTTGCCCTTGCGCACGAACAGGATCCCGGCAACGGGCGCCCAGAACGCGTCAGTGCCCAGGTTCGGAACATGCGTGCTGCCCGGCTCGATCTCAAGCATCAGGCCCATATCGGCCTCGCTGGCGAACAGCGAGATCACCATGTATTTGCTCTTGTCGGCGTTCTGGAAGTAGCAGATCGAGGTGGTTCCGACCGGGGTGGTCGGAAACCCGACCGCCTGACTGACGGTATCGGCCGAAACGATCTTGCAGGCATCGCCAGAATTCGCGGCACCACCCGCCGCGATCGATGCGACCGGAGCCGAGCTGGTGGCCGCCTGCGACGGCGTCGATCCGGTGCTGGCGGCCGGGTTGGGGGTGCTGGCGGGGCCACCTGAGCAGCCGGCAAGGAGCGCTGCCAGCGTAACGCCCAGAAGCGCGCGGTGTCCCTGTGGTCGAGTGATCATCGAATTTCCTTCCTTCGGCCAACGTGGCCTGGTTCCTGATTGCCTGGTCATGGTTCAGACGAGCTGCCGACGGATGGCTTCGATGTCGTTCCAGACCGTCTCGCGCACGATCTGGCCGTCGCGAACCTCCATCAGCCACAGCACGCGATGGCTGATCCAGCGGCCGTGCCCATCCAGCTCGAAGGCGCGCCCGGTCAGGCGCCCGGACCAGACGTGCTCGTCGAGCACAAAGCCCGGTCCGTACAGGCGGCGCAGGGGCACGTCCCGTTCGTGGACCGTGGCCGCCAGCAGGTCGCGATAGCGCCGCCGGACGGCTTCCAGGCCATGGACCGAGCTGCTCGCGGAGCCGACCACGTCGTGGCTGATCGACGCAGCCATTGGCGCCAGGATCGCCTCGACGTCACCGTCATGTTCCGCCCGTAACTGGGCGTCGACGAGGCGATCGAGCTGCGCCCGGCCTTCCGGCGGGAGTGGAATGGGGTCCATGCCAGGCACCATCGCTGGGGGCGCTGATCAAACGCTGATACCCGGGTACCCTTGCGAAGCATGGCCATTGACTTCCGGATCCTCGGGCCGCTCGAGGTCATCGCGAACGGTGAGTCCGTGGGATTGGGCGGGCCACGCCCGCGAGCCCTGCTGGCCGCTCTCCTGGTCGAGACCGACCGGTTCGTATCACGCGACCGGCTGATCGACGAGCTGTGGGGAGACGAGCCACCGGTCACGGCCGAGAATGCCCTCCAGGCTCAGGTCGCCGCCCTGCGCCGCCTGCTGCCGGGCCGGATCGTGACGAGTGGTACGGCGTACCGCCTGACGGTCAGGCCGGAGGAGATTGACGCGCGCCGATTCGAGCTAGCCGTGGCTGAGGCCCGCGCCCTTCTCGAGCGCCAACCGGCTAACGCGGCCAGCCGACTGGCCGGCGCACTGGCCAGCTGGCGCGGCCCGGCCATCGACGGTGGCGCCTTCGGCCAGATTGCCGGCGCCGAGGCCAC
>JBBRIV010000133.1:0-7825 GCA_038220425.1 Candidatus Limnocylindrales bacterium | reverse complement strand
TGCCGCTCAACACGAAGTTGCGCGACCGGAAGGGCGAGCTGGTCAAGATCGGGCGCGACGCCCGCGAGCAGCTGACGAGCGCCAACCTGCGCCTCGTCGTGTCGATCGCCAAGAAGTACATCGGCCGCGGGATGAGCTTCCTGGACCTGATCCAGGAGGGCAACATCGGCCTGATCCGGGCCGTCGAGAAGTTCGACTACGTGAAGGGCTACAAGTTCTCCACCTATGCCACGTGGTGGATCCGCCAGGCCATCACCCGGGCCATCGCCGACCAGGCCCGGACGATCCGGATCCCGGTCCACATGGTTGAGACGATCAACCGGCTGATCCGCGTCTCGCGCAACCTGCTCCAGGAGCTCGGCCGGGAGCCGACGGTGGAGGAGATCGCCGAGGCGATGTCCAAGGGCCAGGAAGTCGTCGTCACTCCGGACAAGGTCCGCGAGATCATCAAGGTCAGCCAGGAGCCGGTTTCCCTCGAGACGCCGATCGGCGAGGAAGAGGATTCGCACCTGGGTGACTTCATCGAGGACCGGGGCGCTCTTGCCCCGGCCGAGGCCGCGTCGCATCAGCTCCTCAAGGAGCAGGTCGAGGCGGTCCTTGACTCGTTGACCGGTCGCGAACGGCGTGTCCTGCAGCTCCGCTTTGGCCTGGAGGACGGCCGGGCCCGCACCCTCGAAGAGGTGGGCAAGGAGTTCAACGTCACCCGCGAACGGATCCGCCAGATCGAAGCGAAGGCCCTGCGCAAGCTCCGCCACCCGTCCCGCAGCCGCAAGCTGAAGGACTACCTGGAGTAAATCCGGGCTGAGCCGGGGCTCCTGCGGCCGGCGCTGTTCCGGTCGGGCAGACCGCGACCTGCATCAGATGAATGAACGCGACCAGGTCCATCCGGTCCAGGTCGACGCTCTGCAGGTGATGCAGGAAAACGACGAGTTATCCCGCTGATTCGCCTCTTTCCTGCACCCGGTGCAGCTTCGCGACGTGCTCGACCGACTAACTCGTCGCGATCATTCATCTGATGCAGGCTGAGTTCGGGAGGTGACAGGCATCAGAGCAGGATGACCGAGCTTTCTCGGAGCAGCGTTCCTGCACGCAATGAGCGCAGCGCCTCCCGACCGGGTTGCGGGAAGGATCTGGCGATCGCCTCCCGGTAGGTGCCGCAGATCGCCCGATTTGAACGGGTGTCTGCGAGGAGCAGGATCGCGTGCGGGATCCCGCTGTCCCGGCACTTCAGCCAGATCCGGCGTTCGGTCGCCTGTAAGTCGGTCAAACGGGTCTCAGCTTCGACTCCCATCCGCTGGTCCCCGAGCCGGATGACGGCGTCCCAGGCTCGAAGGTCGCCTGGGCCGCCCACCGGCACCTCGGAAAGCCAACTGATTTCTCGTGCAACGGCCTGCTGGAGGCGTCCGAGGAGGGTCAGCTGGCCCCGATCTCGGAGCGGTGAACCGGTGGGGAAGGCCCGAACCGAGAGCTCGAGGCCGACGGTTCCAAGCAAACGAGACAGGTTGATGATCGAGACGTGCCTGATCTGGCCTCGCTCGATCCGGCCGACCTCGGTGTCGGACATTCCTGCCGCCCGACCAACGATCTCCTGGCTCAATCCGTGCTGGAGGCGGCCCTGGTGGAGCCCTCGGCCGAGGTCGCTTGCGATTGCGTTTGCTCGGCGCGTGGCCCGATGGATGATCCGTTCTCGCGAGGGCATGGGCCATTCCTGCCCAGCGCCGCGTACCGGCGGGTTACCCAGCGCTTACCGAGGAGGCAGGACCCCGGGTTCGGGGCCGGTCGCGGCGGGGTAGCCGGCGGTGCTCCAGTCGCTCCACGAGCCAGGGTACAGGATCGGGTCGGGCAGGCCGGCGACGCGCATGGCCAGCGCCAGGTGGCAGGCCGAGACGCCGCTGCCGCACGAGACCACGACCTCGCCGATCCCGGCGCCGAGCCCGCCGTAGCGCTCCGCGAGTACCTCGGGCGACAGGAATCGGCCGTCCGGGCCAAGGTTGCCGTCGGTCGGGGCATTGCGGGCGCTGGGAATGTGGCCGGCGATCGGATCGATCGGCTCGACTTCGCCCCGATAACGCGGCCCGGCCCGGGCATCGAGCACGGTCGGCGGCTCGCTCGCGCGCAGCCGGCCGAGCAGTTCGCCTCGATCAACTGTTCTCGACCAATGACCGGCCAGACTCAGGTCGACCGCCTCGGCGTCAGGTTCGTCGGTCGTGACCGGCAGCCCGAGGGCTGTCCACGCTGGCAGGCCGCCGTCGAGGACCGCCACCCGGGCATGGCCCAGGTTGTCCAGCATCCACCACAGCCGGGCGGCGATCCAGCCCCCGACGTCGTCGTAGGCGACCACGAAGTCGCCGTCCCCGATGCCGGCTCGGGCCAGGCGCTCGGCGAACTCGGCGGGCTGTGGCAGGGGATGGCGGCCGGGTCCGGTCGAGGCGGCCAGGTCGCCGTCAATATCCAGGTGAATTGCGTCGGGCAGGTGACCCGCCTCATAGGCGGCCCGGCCGGCGCCCGGTTTGCCCAGGTACCAGCGGACATCGACGATCCGCAGGTCCGGCTCATCGATCCGGCTGGCAAGCTCTTCGGGGCTGATCAGTGGCATCCACCGAGTATGGCAGCCCGGACTCGCGTCAAGAGGAATCGGGGTCTGCCCGTGCTATCCTTCGCCCGGCGTGACCCGGCGTTTCGAGCCCGGTCCCCAGCACCGCCTCTGGCGGTCCTCGCTCCGGCGTAGCTCAGTGGTAGAGCGGGCGGCTGTTAACCGCTTGGTCGTAGGTTCGAGTCCTACCGCCGGAGCCAATTGGCCCGATATCTGCGAAACGGCGTCGCCTGAGCCCTAAGCCGTAGCGCGATCGACTCGCTCGCTTAACGCCAGGATCCCGAGACCAACGAAGCCGCCGATCAACAGAATCGAGCCGGCCGGTCCGAGGACCTCGCCTATGGCGTACGCCCGAGTGAATGTTCCGATCAAGAGAAATGGCATCCCTGCGCTGAGGGCGAGGCCGACCACCCTGGCCATGCCCGCCGTCGCGATGAGCACGAGCCCAGCCAGGATCGCCCCGAAGAAGGTCACCACTAACCCGATGAAGCCAACCGCGATCCCCGGGTTGCTGAGCGGATCGCCGCTTCCCAGGAGAGACAGGATCGAACCGAGGCCGAGGGCGAGCAAGCCGACCGCAGTCAGACTGAGTAGCGCCCGGGTCCGTTGTGCACCGAAGACTCCCCGGCCCGCGATCGCCGCAGTCGTCGCCCCTGCCCCGAGCAGCGCCACGAACGCCGTCGGCAAGGGCGGGAGCAGCACGCTCCCGAAGGCGCCCGGGCTACCGACTACCAGGGAAACGGCCGCTAGTACACTCCCCGCCACGAGCAACAATCCACCGACCTGCGAAAGCCCCACGGTTTGCTTTCCTCCCGCCAAATCAAGGAACGGGCGACGCGCCTATCGCATCGTGGATTGCCCCAGCAACTGCCAGTGCAGCACGAGCGTGCCGAGTGCGATCAGCGCGACCGGGATCGTCGCGATAGCGAGCGCCGAGTGTTCCGGCGTTGGCCCGGTGGAGACTGGGGCTGCCACTGCATCGCACAAACTGTACGCCTGCGTGTCGATACCTCGTGGGCCGAACATCCCGGACCCGGGCGACCCTGGGCGCGACCGCCAGGCCTGCGGTGGTACGGGCCAACGATGCACCACGTCATCCCGGCCACGATGAAGTCATCCTGGTCCGGGAGCCGACTCGTACGTCCATGACCGACGTACCCTATGACGATGGCTACATACCTCCCCGCGGAAGCGGCCGAGCGAGCCGGCGTCGAGCCCGCCTACCTCGGTCGTCTGGTCCTGGTCGGCATCCTGGCGCCAGAGGAGCCAGATCGATTCTCGCGTGGCGACGTGCGCAGGGTGATGCTAGTCAAGTCCCTCGAAGACGCCGGGATCCCGCTCGATGGCCTGGCGGCCGCGATCGGGCGTGGGGCACTCTCGCTGGCGTTCCTCGACGCGACGAGCTACGAGCGGTTTGCCGCCCTGGTTCCCGAGACATTTCGTCAGGTCAGTGAGCGGACCGTATCCCGCTTGAACTGCTGATGCTCATCCGCGAAGCGATCGGCCTGGCCGAGGCCTCGCAAAAGGAACCAGCCGTAGGATGGCGCGATGGCGGCGAGCGACCGGCATCTTCGCTGCGTAGCTCAGTAGGTCTCGACGGGAACTGGGGTCAGCGCGAAATCGCGGGTGTTGCGGGTCAGGACGGCGGCGTCGAGTGCATCCGCGGCCGCCGCGATCAGCGCATCAGGCAAGCTCAGCGTCCAACCTCGCGCTCGGGCTGCTGCGCGCCAGCGGCCAGCCATGATCGCCTGGACTGGCCCAGCCTGGACGAACTCGATCGGCTCGAGGAACGCCAGGAGGTACTGCTCGTCCTCCTCGCGCAGGCCCGTCCGGACCTCGCATACGACGACCTCGCCGATGAACGGCGGATCACCCTTATCGAACATGCGCAGCCAGCGTTCCGTGGCCGCGACGTCACCGCGCAGGTGATCGATCACGAAGGTCGAGTCGAGGAACAGCCGGCTCACGGCTCGTCGATCCGAGGCCCACTCACCTCGGCCCGTCGTGCCCTGACCCACGCCACGACCTTGTCCGGCGTCGACCACTCGGGATAGTCCTCCGCCCTCAATACGCCGGCGGTGCGTGCCACGACCTCGCGCAACCGATCGCGCCGCAGGCGCGCCTCCACTGCCTCCGCGATATAAGCGCTGCGCATTCGTGGCCCGGCGATCCGATCGACCTCGTCGACCAATGCGTGCGGCAGGAGGAGATTCGTGCGTCTGCTCATGCGCACAGGATTGCGCACAGTCGTGCGCAGGTCAAGGCCAGGCCGCGTTTCGTGGTGTCGATGCGAGCGCGGGTAGGCCATACATCGAAACCGGTCTTTGTCCCTGCAATCGGGGCGATTCCAGGAGAATCAGGCTCGAACTCGGACCTGGATCAGGGTCAAGCCAGGCAGTTCATTGGTGTCCACGCACGAATTGAGACCAGGCTGCTACCCGCGATGGACACTGAGGCGCCCATTGGCCCGAAAACCGCCGTTTGTTCCACCAGGTACACGCACCGACGGACGGGCGCGCCACGAGGCCAATGCCACTGACGGACGCCCGCGCCGCCCCGAGGCCCATGCCGCGCGGCCATGCCGGCCTACTCAGGAGCGAGGACTGGGGCATCATTGACGGGCTGCGCCCAATGCAGCCGCTCGGCGTTGTCCCAGGGGTCGCGCCACGGAGCAACCCGCGAAAGGACGGCGAATGTCTATTCCGACCGAACCGATTGGCAGCATTCCGCGGCCACGGGCGCTTCAGGACGGCATGGCCGCCGCTGCCGCCGGCACGATCAGCCCGGCTCAGCTCGACGCGCTGTTCGACGACGCCGTGGCCGACACGCTCCGCCGATTCGAGGCCACGGGCTCCCCGGTCGTCACCGATGGCGAGCAGCGCAAGCCCAGCTTCGCGACCTATCCCGTGGCCGGCCTGGCCCTGGCCTCGGGCGGGGTGGAGATTCCGTTCGAGGACGGCCACAGCCGGTACCTGCCGGTCCTGACCACCGCTCCATTCCGCTACGCGACGAAGGCGTACACCTATCTCGACGGCGCCCGGGGCAAGACCACCGCCCAGCTGAAGCAGGCCGTCATCTCGGCCTCGGTGATCAGCCTGATGTATCCGGCCGAGGGGATTCCTGGGTACTCGCGCGACGAGTTCCTGGACGACCTGGTGGCCGAGGCGGCGTCCGAGATCCGGGGCTGCATCGAACGCGGGGCAACCGTCCAGATCGACTTCACCGAGGCGCGCCTGTCGCTCAAGCTCGATCCGTCGGGCGGGCTCCTGGACGCGTTCGTTGACCTCAACAACCGGGTCCTGGCCCAGCTCACCGAGCAGGAACGCGCCCAGGTGGGCGTCCACAGCTGCCCGGGCGGCGACGGGGACTCCACCCACAGCGCAGATATCCCGTATGCGCAGCTCCTGCCGGGGCTGTTCCGGTTGAACGTCGATCGCTTCTTTGTCGAGCTCGCCGGCGAGGCCGATCGCGAGCAGGAGCTTCAGATCCTGGGCGAGCACGCCACGGGCAACCGGCGGATCTTCGTGGGCGTCACCGACCCGATCAATCCCCGGGTGGAGACCGCCGAAGAGGTTCGCGATCGGGTCCTCGAAGCGGCAAGGTTCATCGATCCGAGCCACCTGGGTACCACCGACGACTGCGGCTTCTCACCGTTCGGCGACGACACGTCGACGTCGCGCGACACCGCCTTCGCCAAGATCCAGGCCCGGATCACCGGAACTGCGCTGGCCGCAGCCGTCCTCGGAGTCTGACCGTCCTCGGAGTCTGACCGCTCTCTGGTTCTGAGCGCCCGCGATCAGCTGCCGGCGCTGGCCGGCAGGACGGCCACGTCCAGCCAGCGCGTTCCGAGTGGCCGGCTGACCACGAAGGTCAGCGTGAATGGCGACGTCCGGCGCGACTGGAGGACGCCGGCGGCGTTATACGTCTCCTCGATGACGGTGCCCTGCGATCCGAAGCCCAGGCTGAGCCCGGTCTGCTTGCCAAACGGAACGAGGAGCGACACCGTCGCGGACGCGAACTGGTAGTGCTCGATGACGGTCGTGCCCGTCGTGCGTGCGCTGGCCAGCCGACCCTGCATCTCGATCAGCCGGTCGCCATGATCCACCGCGGTCAGGATCGTCGGGTCCGCCTGTAGAAGGGCCTGGTTCTCGAGCTCGAGGTTCTGGGCCAGGGTCAGCAGGATCGCCTGGGCGCCCGAGCCGTCGATCTGGTGGTTCCAGTCGGTGACTGCCTGGCTGACCTGGATCGTGGGAAAGGTCGACGGATCGATCTCGGGCGGGACTCGGTTGAGGATCTCGGCCACGTCCGGCGTGGCAACCTCCCGGGCCGGCGTTCCGGCCAGCACGATGCCCACCCCAACGAAGAGCACGGCGACCACGATCACGCCCACCCGCAGCCCGGCCCGCACGACGCTGATCGCGGGGTTGCCACCGTTTACCAGTCGGCTGGCAACGTGACCAACCTGGTCGGCGGCCGACTTCGGCTCGGGCAGGATCCGGTCGAGCAGCGGTCGAGCTGCGCAGACCACGACCAGGCCGGCCAGCAGGCCCACCTTGGTCCCGAACTCGTTGGTCTGGGGTGCCATGAGCAGGGTGCTGGCAATCGCCACGAGCAACCCGAAGACGACCCGTCCGACTCGCCCGCCGGGCACGGTCTTGGGGTCGGTCATCATGAAGAACAGGAAGATCAGGACTTCAGGCGAGGTCACGATCACCCGCACGAAATCGACGCCGCACACGGGTGCGAATGCCCAGCGCGTGGTCATGCAGTGCCCTGATCCGGCCAGGATGCTGACGCCGACCGTGAGGGCTACCCAGAACGTTGCCCCAAGGGCGAGGAGATGCAACCGGCGGGTGATCAGCAGTCCGCCGCTGATGATCACGGCGTAGGCCAGGATCATCGGGATCGCGAGCGGGGCCCACCAGAAGTCGAGGGGCTCGACCCGCGACGTGCCGAGCACGACGAAGGCCACGACCAGTCCAATGTTGGACGGGTTGAAGACGTGCGACCCGTGATACCGGATGACGTACTTCGTCAAGAGCGACGCGCCGGCGACGCCGGCAAAGACGTACCAGGCGTAGAAGGTCCAGTGGTCGCCAAGAGGCGTTCCCACGACCCGCAGGATCAGCGCGACGCCACTACCCGTGAGCATCGCACTGGCCGGCCAGACGAACGAGCGGGTCGACCGAAAGGTCAGGCTGACCTCGATCACGGCACAGCTCAGGATCGCCG
>JBBRIV010000132.1:0-7876 GCA_038220425.1 Candidatus Limnocylindrales bacterium | reverse complement strand
CTTAACTTCCCGCTCGCTGACAGCCGGGCCAACGGGGTGACCGTGCCGCTGACGACTGGCGGCCAGCTGTGGGCGACATACGTCGCGGCGAGCCACCTGGCCACGACCAACCTGCTGTTCGACGTGACCGGCTTCTTCACGCCATGACGGGCCTCCTGATCAGGCCAATCCGCCGCGCATTCCGGCTGGCGCGCCCATGAGATCATCGGGATTCAAGCGAACCCGCCTCGCCCGGAACAGCCTGGTCGCGATGCTGCTCACCGGCAGCATGGTCGCCATCGCCATTGTCACCCTTCACCCGCCCGTCTGGCTGTTTGGGGAGGGCGGTTCGCCGCCCGTTGGGGACCATCGCGCCACCGGCGATGTCGCGTTCGCGCCGCTGGCCAGCGCGGACTACCTCACGACCGCAGCCCCGACCGCCCAACCGACGCCGTCCAACAGCATCGGGCCGTCGCCGGCCGCGGTCCCATCCGCGACGCCGGCGCCGAGCGAGGCGGGCGGGCTCCCGACACCCCAGCCAACCCCTGGTAGCACGCCGTCTCCGGCGCCAGTCCCGACCCCAGTTCGCACGCCGGCACCGACTCCCGTCCCATCACCGGCTCCGAGCCCCACTCCCGCCCCGAGCCCGACCCAAGGCACCGCCGCGAGCATGACCCTGTCAGGCAGCACCGCTGATCTCGCCTCGGGCGGCTCAGCCCGGACGCTGAACGCGACCGTCCGCGACGCTCTGGGCCGGCCTCTCGTCGGCCAGGTCGTCATCTTCACGGCCGTTGCTGGGCTGGGCACCGTGTCCGGCCTCGGTGCCGCGACGACCGATGTCGCGGGTGTTGCCGGGGCCGATATCATCGGTGACCTGACCGGCCTCATCACGATCGAAGCCCGGACCGACTCCGTGAATGCGCTGCTCACGCTGACTGTGGTGGCCGGGGCACTCGACCACATCGCTCTGTCGCCGGGTTCGATCACGATCGCGCCGGATGCGTCGCAGATCTACGTGACCCTGGCCTACGACGCGGCAGGCAACCTGATCGGCGATGTCACGACGTCGGCCGTCCTTCAGATCGACAGGGGCGGCACCTGCGGGCAAGAGACGTGCAGCGCGCCAAAGCATGGCTCCTACACAGTCACGGCCACCTACTCGGGCCTGGTGGCGACGGCCACCTTGCGTGTCCGGCGTCAATGAGGTGCTGAACGAACTCGAGAGTGGCTGTTTAGCAACGGATCGCCCCCGCCGGCTGGGCTTCGGCACCACGTATCCTGCGCACATGATCAGTCTCGAACCACTGACTGCCGACGCGTGGGAGCGCTGGACCGCCGATTCGATCCCGGCCTACGCCGCGGACAAGGTCCGGGTTGGGGCCTGGCCGGCGGATGGCGCGGAAGCCCGGGCTGCAGCCGACCTTCTGAGCATCCTGCCCGACGGGCCGAGCACTGCTGGGCACGACTTCCGCTCGATCGTGAATGAGGAAGGTGAGCCAGTCGGCGTGCTGTGGTTCGCGGCGGCTGAGGGCTCGCTCCGTCGGGCGGTCTTCATCTGGGACATCCTGATCTTCGAGGCATTCCGCGGCCACGGATACGGCCGGGCCGCCTTGAGCGCGCTCGAGCCGATCGTCCGCGAGCTCGGTTACGCCGAGATTGGGCTGCACGTCTTTGGCGACAACGAGATTGCCCGGAACCTGTATCGCTCGGCCGGCTTCGTCGAGACCGACGTATCGATGGTCAAGCGCCTGACCTGAGCGCGTCGACGGACGAGGCTCAGCCTCCAGCGTGTTCTCCCGGATCCATGGGCTCGACCAGGCCGGCCCGCCAGGCCGGTGCCTCGAATGGTGGCGCGAAGTAGGTGGTCGTTCGCCACACGCGCCCGTCGCGCAACCGGTGCATCGCGGCCACGAGGTACGTGTCGCCACCGGGGTAGGTGTTGACGCCTTCAACGAACCAGACGTCGCCACTCCCGGCGACCCGCTGGACGGTCATGCTCGGGGTCATCACCCAGCGATCATCGGCACCGGCCACTGCCTTGACATCGGCCCGGGGCATGCCGCCCGGGAAGTCCCCGTGGATCTGTCGGTAGGCCTCGTGGCTGGGCACCCGCTCGCCGGACTGCGGCCAATCCTCGTGCCAATCGGGATGGCGCATGGTCTTGAGGGCGTCGAGGTCGTTGCCGGCCACCGCCATGCTGTAGCGACGGACGAACTCCTCGGTCTCCATCAGCTCTCCCTCCACCGCAGCTTCCCCAACCGGGCCTGTCGGATGCGCCGAAGTCTAGTCCCGCTAGACTCGCAGGACTACCTGTCCGACCCCAAATTCGACGACTTCCACCGGAGGACCGATGAGCTTCCTGCGCCGCTTCTTCGTGCTCGAGGGTGTCGTTTCACCCCCGCCGACCACGCCCGGCTCCCCGGCCGAGGTCGAGATGGTCCACGCGATCATTGCCCGGCTCAACAACCTGCCGCCGGACCGGGCCCGCTTCGTGGCCTGCGCGGCGTACGTCGTGGCCCGGGCGGCCAGCGCCGATGCCCACGTCAGCGACGAGGCCTCCAAGTACATGGAGGACGTCCTGGTCAAGCAGTCCGGCCTCGATGCAGCCGAGGCGGCCCTGGTCGTCGAGACGGCCAAGCTCCAGGCCCTGACCACCGGCGGCACGGACGACTACCTGGTCACCCGGGAGTTCCACGAGGTTTCGACGATCGAGCAGCGCCTGGACATCCTGCGGGCGTGCTTCGCGGTGGCCGCGATCGACGGCACGATCGATGCGGCCGAGAGCTTCACCCTCGACGAGATCGCCCTGGAGCTCGACCTGGAGCCGATGCAGCTCGCCGCACTCCGGGGCGAGTTCGCCGACCGGTTCTCGGCGGTCCAGGCGATGAAGCCTCAGCCCAGCTGAAGCTCGACGCCTGACCCCAGCCGGCGGGTCGCCTCGGCCAGCAGGTCGGCGTCGTAGGCGACGCCGCTGCGCAATTCCATGGGCAGCTCGCCGCCGCGTGCGCCCGGCACGTGCAGGACGACCCGGGTCGCGCCGGGGCGGGCCCGAATCAGCGTGCGCAGGTCCTGCATCGTTCGTTCGGCGGTCGCCCCGCCCGAGAAGCGCACGTGCAGGACCTGGTCGGCGCGCGCCTCGTTGGGCACCGTGGCGGCCGAGGCCGCTGCCTGGGCCACGCCGCGCGCCTCGTCGGGCAGCGCCGGCTCATCCATCTCGGGCCCGATCGCGCTGAGATCCGCCGGTCCAGAGTCGCCGGACATGGGCTGGGCCGGCTCAATGGTCGGCAGGGCCGGGAGGGCCGGGAGCGCCTGGGCGGCCGGGATGCTCGACGGCTCCGGGCGGCGCCAGCCGGGGCGATCGCCGTTGGCACCGCGATTGCGACCGCGGTCGACGGCCGCCACCTCGGACTGGAACGAGGCCGGGCCGCGCACCTGGGCGTCGTCCCAGTTCACGACCAGGTCGGCCAGCAGCGAGACTTCCTCGCCCTTGTGATCCACCCGGCCCGAGACGAGAAGGATCTGGCCCTCCAGCCAGGTCGGCCGGGTGGTCTCATACAGGCGCGGGAAGACGACGACTTCCACCGAGCCCTGGAGATCCTCGATCGTGGCGATCGCCATGGTGGCCTTGGCCTTGGTGATCACCGTCCGGACTCCGGTCACGATCCCGCACACCACCACCCGCTGCTGGTCTAGTGATTCGTCGCGCAGGTCGCCGGAGTAGGCGCTCACGAACGGCCCGATCGCCTCGGCGATCTCCTTCAGCGGATGATCCGAGAGGTACAGCCCCAGGAGCTCCTTCTCCCAGCGCAGGCGCTCCCGGGTGGGCGCCTCGGTCACCTTGGGCAGCGGCGCATGGAGCAGGGCCGGATCGCCGGCCACCAGGTCGAACAGCGAGACCTGGCCGCTGAGCCGGTCGCGCTGGGTGGCGCTGGCGGCACTCATCGCGTCGTCGAGCCCGGCCAGGATCTGGGCCGGATGGCCGAAGGCGGCCAGGGCGCCGACCCGGGCCAGCGACTCGAGCACACGTTTGTTGGTCAGGCGCAGGTCGATCCGCTCGCAGAAGTCGGTGATCGAGCGGAACTCGCCGTCGGCCCGCGCCGCGATGATCGATTCGATCGATCCCTGGCCCACGTTGCGCACGGCGATCAGGCCGAACCGGATCGCGTCGCCTTCGACCGAGAACTCCACCGCCGAGCTGCGCACATCGGGCGGCCGAACCTCGATTCCCAGCCGGCGACACTCGGCGACCGCGGCGGCCACCTTCTCGGCGTTGTCTCGAGAGGCCGTCAGGACGCTGGTCATGTACTCGACGGTGTAGTTGGCCTTGAGGTAGGCGGTCTGGTAGGCGACCAGGCCGTAGCAGGTGGCGTGGGCCTTGTTGAACCCGTAACGCTCGAACGGCTGGAAGGCCGTGAAGACCGCGTCGATCGTTGCGGCATCCACGCCCCGCTCGGCCGCCTGCCGGACGAACTGGTCCTTCATCGAGCGCAGGACGCTCGACTTCTTCTTGCGGATCGCGTAGCCCAGGGTGTCCGCTTCAGGCCCGGTGAAGCCGCCCAGGGCGATGGCCGAGGCCATGATGTCTTCCTGGTAGACGAAGATCCCGTAGGTCTTGTTGAGGTATGGCTCGAGCAGCGGATGCAGGTACGTCACCGGCTCCTGGCCATGCTTGCGCCGGATGTAGGCCGGGATGTTGTCCATCGGCCCCGGCCGGTACAGAGCCACCATCGCCGCCAGGTCATAGACCGAGGTCGGCCGGAGCTCCCGGACGTAGCGGCGCATGCCCGCCGACTCCAGCTGGAACACGCCGGTCGTCTCGCCCGAGGCGAGCAGCTCGAACGTGGTCGAGTCGTCGAGCGGGATCTGGTCCAGGTCGATCGCGACCCCGCGGTTGGCCTGGATCAGCTCCACCGCCTGGCGCAGGATCGTCAGGTTGGACAGGCCCAGGAAGTCGAACTTGAGCAGGCCCAGCGCCTCGACGGCGTGCATCTCGAACTGGGTCATGAGTCCGTCCGAGTTGGTCGCCTTCTGGAGCGGCATGAGCTCGGTCAGCGGTTCGCGGCTGATCACCACGCCGGCGGCGTGGGTCGAGGCATTGCGGGCCACACCTTCGAGGTGCTCGGCCAGCCCAAGCAGCTTGCCGACCTGCGGATCGAGAGCCATCTCCTTCAGGGCCGGCGTCTTGAGCGCATCCTCCAGCCGGATCCCCAGCTGGTTGGGGATCGCCTTGGCGATCCGGTCCGCCTCGCCGTAGCTCATGCCCAGGACCCGGCCGACATCGCGAACGGCCGCCCGGGCCAGCATCGTGCCGAAGGTGATGATCTGGGCCACGTGGTCCTGGCCGTACTTGCGGCCGACGTAAGCGATCACTTCCTCACGGCGGCCGTCCTCGAAGTCGACGTCGATGTCGGGCATCGTGACCCGGTCCGGGTTGAGGAAGCGCTCGAAGGGC
This sequence comes from Candidatus Limnocylindrales bacterium, assembly GCA_038220425.1. Lineage (GTDB taxonomy): Bacteria > Chloroflexota > Limnocylindria > Limnocylindrales > CSP1-4 > Palsa-1033. Next base: position 2,445 of record JBBRIV010000132.1, on the reverse strand, counting down.
AGCTCGTACAGGATCGGGTCGACCGGGGTGATCCCCAAGGTGTAGGTCACGATCGAGCCCGGCGCACTGCCCCGGCAGGTTGTCTGGATCCCCTGCTCCCGGGCGAACCGGACGAAGTCGGCCACGATCAGGAAATAGGCCGAGTAGCCCATCGCGACGATCACGCCCAGCTCGTAGTCGAGACGGGTCTTGAGAGCTGGGGTCACCTCGCCGTAGCGCCGCTCCAGGCCGCGCTCGCACTCCTTGCGCAGCCAGCTCTCGACGGTCTCGCCGTCGGGCACCGGGAAATGCGGAATGCGAGTCTGGCCCAGGGGCAGCTCCAGGCCGCCGGCCATCTCGGCGATCCGCCGCGTATTGAGGATCGCCTGGCGCTGGTCGGGGAAGAGGGTGGCCATCTGGGCGGCCGATTTCAGCCAGAAATCATTGGTCTCGAACTTCATCCGGCCGGGCGTATCCAGGTTGTTGCCGGTGCCCACGCAGAGCAGGACGTCGTGGGCCTCGGATTGCTCCTGGCGAACGTAGTGCAGGTCGTTGGTCACCACCAGGGGCAGGCCGGCCTGGGGAGCCAGCCGGAGGAGCTGCTCGTTCAGGCGGCGCTGCTCGGCCAGGCCATGGTCCTGGAGCTCCAGGTAGAACCGCTCGGGGCCGAAGATGTCGCCATACTCGCCGGCCAGCTTGGTGGCCAGCTCCCAGTCATCGTTCTCGAGGGCACGCGGGATCTCGCCGCCCAGGCATGCCGACAGGCCGATCAGGCCCTCGCTGTAGCGGGCCAGGTGGTCGCGATCGATCCGGGGTTTGTAGTAATAGCCGTCGATGTGGGCATCGGTGATCAGCCGGCACAGGTTGCGATAGCCGACCAGGTTCTCAGCCAGCAGAATCAGGTGGAACGGCTGGGCGTCGGCCTTGCCCTCCTTGTCGGCCATCGACCGGCGGGCGACGTAGGTCTCGACCCCGATGATCGGCCGGATGCCCTTGGCGGTAGCCGCCTGGTAGAAGGCCACGGCGCCATACAGGGCTCCGTGATCGGTCAGCGCGAGCGAGTCGAAGCCGAGCTGGGCAGCCCCGTCCACGAGCTCGTTGATCCGCCCCAGGCCATCGAGCAGGCTGAACTCGCTATGGACGTGGAGGTGCGTGAAATCGTTCGGTGCGAGGGTGGTCACGGGAGGTCAATGGTAGCCCGGCCGCCCAGGCACCGGCTGGCCTCACGTCGGTCGCCGCCGTGCCCGGCGCAGTCTAGACTCGGTCCACAGGCAGCCAAGGAGGTCCCGTGCGGTCGATCGAACTCGGACTCGTGCTCCCGATGGAGGAGGCGTGGACGGACGGCTCGACCCCGCGCTGGGTCGAGATCCGCGCGCTGGCGCTCAGGGCCGAGGCGATAGGGTTCGACACCGTCTGGATCCCGGACGAGCTGCTGTGGCGCCAGGCCGACGGATCCGTCCACGGCTGGTGGGAGAGCGTCGCGATGACCGGGGCCGTGGCCGCCGCGACCTCGCGCGTGAAGGTCGGCACCTGGATCCTGTCCGCGCTGCACCGGAATCCCGCGATCACCGCCAAGGCGGTCGAGACGCTGGACGAGATCAGCGGGGGACGATTCGTGTTTGGGCTGGGTTCCGGGCACGCGGGCAAGCAGGCCCATGCGTTCGGGCTGCCCGAGGACCATGTGATCGGCCGGTTCGAGGAGGCGCTCGAGGTCATCGTGCCCCTCCTGCGGGCAGGCCGGGCCGACTTCGAGGGCACCTACCACGTGGCTCGCGACCTGGAGCAGCGACCGGTCGGCCCCCGTCCTGGCCGCATTCCGATCATGATCGGCGCGGGTGGTCCGAAGATGCTCAGCCTGGCCGCACGGCACGCTGACATCTGGAGCTGGTACGTCAACGAGCGGAGCGACCTGGCGGAGTTCGCGCCGCGGCTGGTGGCCCTCGAGGCGGCCTGCCTCGAGATCGGCCGAGACCCTGCGTCCATCGGACGGTCCGCCGGCATCATCGTTGAGCCAACAGACGCCACGGGAGCGGCGGAGGCGCTGGCGTTGCCGCTTCAAGGCTCGGCCGAGAAGATCGCCGACGGGCTCCGGGCGTTCGGCAACGGCGGCTTCACCCAGGTCGAGATCCTGCTCTGGCCTCGGACGCTGGCCGCGCTCGAGGCGATGGCTCCGGTTCTCGAGCTGCTCGACGCCGACTGACAACAGACCGGTAAGACGTCAGTCCGAGGCCAAACTCCACCCAATGGCAGGTGGAGCTGGGAACCTGCACCAGATGAATGAACGCGACCAGCCCAGGGTCAGGCGCGTCGGAAATCGGCATCAGATGCCGGAACGCGACGAGGTGCGGCCAAGATTTGTCGACTTCCTGAAGCACATGCCGGGGAACGACCTGGTCGGCCCGCCTGCACGTCGCGATCATTCATCTGATGCAGGACTGGGCCCGGTTGCGCCGCAGGCCTCGGCCA
>JBBRIV010000131.1:0-8011 GCA_038220425.1 Candidatus Limnocylindrales bacterium | reverse complement strand
TGGACGGCGTCGACGGCCGGCCGCAGCGGCGCGACCGGTCGATTCCGATCCAGGTCGTCCCGCCGCCGGAGCTCGGCCAGGACCGCCTGGGCCTCGACGCCGCCGGGTGCCAGGGAGCGCTCCTCGGCCCGCCGCCGGGCGCGTTCCTCGGCCGAGGCATCAAGGAAGATCTTGAGCCCTGCTCCGGGCAGAACCACGGTGCCGATGTCCCGCCCGGCCACCACGATCCGGCCGCCCGTCGCAATCGCGCGCTGGCGCTGGAGCAGGGCGGCGCGCAACTCGGCCACCCGGGAGACCTCGCTGACCCGGCGATCCACGTCGGGAGCGTGGACGAGATCGGTGACGTCGATGCCGTCGACCAGGACCCGAGCCAGCCGGCCCTGTTCATCAGCCGCCAGCTCCACTTCGGAGACGAGCGCCACGAGTGCCGCGGGATCTGTCGGATCGACGCTCCGCTGGAGGACGAGCCAGGTGATCGCCCGGTAGAGCAAGCCGGTATCGCAGAAGCGGAAGCCGACTTCGCGCGCCGCGGCCGCGCCGACACTGCTCTTGCCCGACGACGCCGGGCCGTCGAGGGCCACGACCAGCGGTCGGAGGGTCATGACGGACCTGACACGCGGGCGGTCCTGACGCCGGTCATCCCGGCAGTCATCGGGCCCGGTCGGTCCGACCGGCTCCCAGAGAGCGGACCTCGGGCGCTGTCAGCCGGCGGCAGCGGCCGCTGGCCAGGTCTTCGAGGCGAAGCGTGCCCAGCCGGACCCGGACCAGGCGATCGACCGGTGCCCCAACGGCCGCATACATCCGGCGCAGCTGGCGTTTCCAGCCCTGCTGGAGGGTCGACCGATACCAGGTGAGCTCGGGCGGGACGGGCAGCAGGACTGCTTCCAGCTTGCGCACCTCGACCGTGGTCATCAGGCGCAGGTGGGTCAGCGTGGCGAGGCCTTCGTCCAGGCGGATCCCTTCGCGGAGCGCGGCGAGCTGGGCATCGTTGAGCGGCTGGCGCAGGCCGAGGGCGTATTCGCGCTCCACGCCGAAGCGCGGGTGGAGGACCCGCTCGGCCCACGGCCCATCATTGGTCAGCAGGATCAGGCCTTCCGAGTCCTGGTCCAGCCGCCCGACGGGATACAGCCGGGCGCCCGAAGCCAGGGCGGTTGGGACGAGGTCCAGGATCGTCCGCTCGGCGTGACGGTCGCGGGTGGTCGACACCACGCCGGTTGGCTTGTGGACCACGAGATGGACCGAGCTGGCCGCCTCACCGATCGCCCGGCCGTCGACGAGGATCGCCGCCGACGCCGGATCCACCGCCTGGCCGAGCGTCGCCGGCTTGCCATCGACGCTGACCCGGCCGGCCGCGATCATCCGCTCGGCCTCACGGCGCGACGCCACGCCTGCCGCAGCGAGGACCTTCTGGAGGCGTTCGGTGGCCATCAGTCCGCTCGTCCGGGGCCCACGGAGCGGCCTTCGACCGGGTCGTCCGCGCCGCCGACATCCAGGCCCAGCTGGCCCGGCTTGACTTCGTCGTCCAGCTCCACGAGGCGCCCCGCGATCTGCGCGTCCAGCAGCGGCATTTCATCGAGGCTGGTCAGGCCGAACCGCTCCAGGAAGTCGAAGCCCGTGCCGTACAGGAACGGCCGGCCGGGTGCGTCGGATCGACCGAGCTCCACGACCAGCCGGCGATGGAGCAGGGTGCGCAGACTGTAGTCCGAGTCCACGCCCCGAATCCGCTCGATGACGGACTTGGTCAGCGGCTGGCGATAGGCCACGATCGCCAGTGTTTCGAGCGACGCCGGCGACAGCCGGGTGGCATCGGAACCGACGTAGCGGGCGACGAGCGGGCCCGCGTCCGGGGCGGTTGCCAGCTCAACCCGGTCACCCGATGCGATCAGCCGGATCCCCCGCCCTGCCAGGCTGATCTCCAGGTCGCCCAGGCGGGCATCAACCGTGGCCCGGTCGACTCCGGCGATCGTGCCAATCTCGCGCCGGCTGAGCGGCCGCTCGGCCACGAACAGGAGCGCCTCAAGCCCCGCTTCGGTGAGCTCGACCGGCTCGCCGGGCTCGGCCGGTTCCGGGGCCTCGGTGGTCTCCCCGAATGCATCAGCGTCCAGCGCGGCTTCGTCGCTCAGCTCGGGCTCGATCATGCGAAGGACTCGAGCGACTCGTCGATCGGCGTGGCGTCCTGCTCGACGATGGCGGCCGGAGTACCCCGTTCGGCAGGCGTCGTGCGACGGGCCACGATCGGGCCCCACGGCTCGGCCTGCTCGACCACGATCTCGCGCCGCTTCATCAGCTCGAGCATGGCCAGGAACGTCACAGCCAGGACGACCCGGTCGTGGACGCCTCGGAGCAGGTCCTGGAGGACGACCGTCGAGGCGTGGCGGAGCGCCTGACGGATGATCTCGGCACGTTCGCCGATCGTGATCGTGCGAGCCACCATGGCGGCCTCGGGCACCGGCGGCGGGACGAGCACGAGCAGCCGGTCGAGCGCCTGGCCAAGGAGCCGGACGTCGAGCGGAGCGGCTGGGATCTGGCTGGCCCCGGCCCGGCCGGCAGCCGCAGCCACCGTCGGTTCCCGGCGGAACACTCCGACCCGCTCCAGGGCCACTGCCTGGAGTCGCCCACCGGCATCCCGATATGCGCGATACAGCAACAGCCGGGCGCGCAGCTCAGCCTCCGGGTCGGATTCGTCCTCGGGGAGATCGGCCGGGCGCGGCCGTGGCTCGCGCGGCAACATCGCCCGGCTCTTGATCACGATCAGCTGGCCGGCAACGGCGACGAACCCCGAGACATTGCCGATCCGGTCCGATCCCAGGCCGGCCAGGGCCTCCAGGTAGGCACCGGCAAGGGAGCCCAGCGAGACCGTCAGGACGTCCAGCTGGCGCGACTCGATCAGAGTCAGGAGCAGGCCGAGGGGGCCTTCGAACGTGTCGAGCTGGACGTGGGTCACGGGGGCGGGTCCCCGCCCGGTTCCGAAATGGACGGCGGGCCCGGCAGTCACGTTGAGCACGGTCAGTTCGCCTCGTCGGCCAGGCGGAGCAGCTCGCCGGCGCGATCGGCCGGGACGCCGGCCTGGTCGCGGATCAACGCCGCGGTCCGGGTGCTTCCGCCGGCGGCCAAAACCCGGCTCGCCGACAGCTCAGCGTGATCGCGCAACTGGACCAGGGCCGGCGCGACGCCGGGCAATCGGCCCGCCACTCGCAGGACCCATGGGCCGAATGCCTCACCGAGTGACCAGGCGACCCGGGGCACGAGGCCCACGCCCCGAGCCTTGCCGTTGGACGCCGCCGGACGGCTCTTGCCGCAGTCGTGCAGGAGTCCGGCTAGGAGGAGCTCGGAATCATCGGCGGCTCCGGCTGCCCGAAGGCTCGCCACCACGTCGAGGCCGTGGCGCCGATCAGCTACGGGCATTCCATCGAACAGGGCAAGCAATGGGCCGGGCACCCAACCGGTCAGGGCTGCCCGCTCCGGAGTTGAGACGCTGGCCAGGACGTGAACGCGGAACTGGCGGACCTTCGTGGCCCACCAACCTGGGCTGCCGGTTCGATGCAGGCTCACAGTCCCGCGATGAGCTGGGTAAGCGGGAACGTCACGTGGTCGAACACGAAGTTGAGCGGTCCTGGGATGTTGGTCAGGAGCGGGATGAAGATCAGGGCGAGCAGGACATATAGCCCGTACTGGGCCAGGATCGGCCCGACCGTAAATGCCTGGCGGGGCGTGAGGGCCGCCAACAGGACCCGCGTTCCATCGAGCGGCGGGATCGGGATCAGGTTGAACACGAACAGCGAAAGGTTGATTTCGATGAAGATCAGGACGATGTTCAGGAGATCGAACTGGCCGGGACTCGTCGCCACCCCGTGAACAAGGCGGAAGACCAGCCCACCGGCGACAGCCAGGAGCAGGTTGGAAACCGGGCCGGCTGCGGCGACCATCGCTTCGCCGGTGCGGCCATTGCGCAGGTTGGCGAAGTTGACCGGGGTCGGCTTGGCCCAACCCAGGCCGATCCCGCTGTAGGCCGAGGCGATCAGCATCAGGCCCCCATACGGGTCGAAGTGGGCGATCGGGTTCAGGGTCAGCCGGCCCAGGTATCGCGCCGTGGAATCGCCCAGCCGATACGCCATCCAGGCATGGGCGAACTCATGCACCGGGAACGAGATCAGGATGATCATGGCGGCGGCGATCAGCCGGAGAACCGTGTTGTGATCCATGAACCTATCCTACCCGCCGCCGGCATCTGCGGGCCTGGCTAGAGTCGGGCGAGCAGCTCCGCCTTCTTGGTGTCGAACTCGGCCTGGGTGATCGAGCCGCTGTCGAGGAGCTTCTTCAGGCGGTCGATGGCGTTGGCCACGTCATCCGAGCTGGGCACGGCCGACGCCGCTGGGGCCGCCATCGGGGCGGGTGCGCTGGCCGGCCCGTCGGCGCCCGGCACGTCCGAGGTTGCGCGCATCGCCGGACTCGGGATCCGCCCGCTCGAGACCTCGAGCTCGAGCTCGTGCTTGGCATCGGAGATCGCCCGCTTGAAGCCGGCCGCGTCGACCAGCATGTGCATCCGTTCGATGCCCGATTCGGAGGCGGTCAGGATCTCCAGGTCACCGAAGCCGAACGCCCGCCCGAAGATGTTCTCGGTCAGGACGGCGTCGTTGATCTTCTCGAGGGAGCTGTCGAGGGCCTTCTTGTTGAGGATCCCGTTGATCTGGATGACCCGCCGGTTGGTCACGATGAACGAGTCGTTGATCCAGCGCAGGTACTGGAATGCGAAGACCACCACCGCGTACACGATCAGGGCCAGGACGACCCAGCCCAGGATGTCGCTGAGCAGGCCGCTGCCAAGATTCACACGAACGATAAGCAACACCACCGCTACCACCAGGCCCAGGACCGCGAGCTTGGCGTGATCGACCAGGACCAGCCAGTGCTGGCGCCGCTCGATGACGATCCGTTCGCCCGTGGACATCAACGATGTCGTGAAGTTGGCCATTGAGATTGGGCTCCTTCTCAGGCTCGCGGATGAGCGCGAGCGTAGACCTCTCGGATCCGCTCCCCACTGAGGTGGGTGTACAGCTGGGTCGTGGAGATACTCGCATGCCCGAGCAACTCCTGAACGATGCGCAGGTCGGCGCCACCCTCCAGCAGATGGGTCGCGAACGAGTGGCGCAGCGTGTGGGGGGTCACCCGGTCACTCAGGCCGGCATCCCGGGCGGCCCGCTTGACCACGGTCCAACCCGCTTGTCGGCCGAGGCGCTTGCCCCGGTTGGTCAGGAAGAGCGGTCCACCCCGGGGTTGATCGCCCGGATCCAGGGCCAGCCAGGCCGGCCGGATGTCGTCGAGGTAGCGAACCAGCCAATCGAGGGCCACTTCGCCGACCGGTACGAGGCGTTCCTTGTTGCCCTTGCCAATCACCCGCACATACGCTCCGTCGAGCGATAGATCCTCGCGATCCAGGTTGAGCGCTTCGCTGATCCGCAGGCCGGCGGCATACAACAGCTCGAGCAACGCCCGGTCGCGCAGCCGGGCGGGAGCCTCGCCCGGCTCGGGATCGGCGCCGCCGGCTGCTTCGAGGAGCCGATTGGTGGCCTCGATGTCGAGCGGCTCGGGCAGCAGGCGGGTCTGCCTGGGCAGGTCGATCCGGGCCGCGATGTCGGTCTGGATCAGCTCGTCGCCGTAGGCAAAGCGATAGAACCCGCGGATCGAGGCGGCCCGCCGGCGCAGGCTGGTCGAGCGCAGGGGCTGACCGGCATGACCGATCTCGGCCGACGAACGCGACAAGTAGCGCGTCGCCGGCTCCACGGACTGGTCCCAACCGCGGGCGACAACCGGGTCGGCCGAAAATGCCCGGAGGTCTCCGCCGTAGGCTCGCAACGTGGCCGGCGACAGGCCGCGCTCAACCCGCAGGTGGACTAGGTAGTCGGCGATCGCGGCCTGCAGCCTGTCGGCGGCGGCGCTCACCGGACGCCGGCAGGCTGGCCCAGTGCCTCATCGGCCGTGGCCCGCCAAACCGCGGCACGGGCCAGCAGCTCCTGGGCGCCAGCCCGGGCGGCAGCACCGCCGTCGGGACCCTCGTCCACGCCTTCGCCGCCCAGCATCAGGGCCAACTCGGTCAGCCGCTCGGCGGGCTCGAGCCGCTCAACCTGGGTCACCGTTCGACCGTCCCGCTGGCGCTTCGAGATCCGGAAATGGACATCGGCATGAGCCGCAATCTGGGGCAGGTGGGTGACGCACAGGACCTGGTGCCGGCGCGCCAGCGCCCACAGGCTGCGCCCGACCGGATCGGCGCTCCGCCCGCCGATTCCCGTATCGATCTCGTCGAATACCAGAGTGGGTGTGGCATCGGCTGCGGCCAGGACCTCCTTGATGGCCAGGGCCACCCGGCTCAGCTCGCCTCCGGAGGCGATCCGGGCCAGCGGCCGGGCCGGCTCACCCTGGTTTGGGGCAAACCGGAAGATGACCTCATCGATCCCGGTGGAATCGAAATGGAGCACCTCACCGGCCACCTCAACGGACGGTTCGACCCCCTCGGCGACCCGGTGCACGACGGCCACCCGAAACTGGGTCTGGCCAAAGCCCAGCGCATCGAGGGCCGCCCCGACCGCGGTTGACAGGCGCTCGGCAGCCTCCGAGCGAGCGGCGGACAGCACCGTCGCGGCGCGGGCCACGCCGGCGAGCAGGTCAGCCGATTCGCCAAGCCGGCGTTCGCGCTCGCCGTCCAGGTCGCGCAGGCGGGCCGCCTCGGCAGCCATCCGCTGGCCGTGGGCGAGCACTGCCGCCTCGTCGTCGCCGTAGCGCCGTTCCAGGCTGAAGATCAGGGACAGGCGCTCCTCGAGCGCCGCCGTGGCGGCCGGATCGTGCTCGAGCTGCTCGACCAGGTTGCGCGCTTCGGCGGCGATGTCCTGGGCCTCGGCGTCGAGGCCGCTGAGCCGCTGGGCGAGGGCATCGAACCGGCCATCGAAGCGGGCAACCTCGTGGGCCGCCCGGAGCGCGCCGGCCAGGCCATCGCGAACCGCCGGCCCATCGCCGACGAGCGCCTCCTGGATGGTCACCGAACCCCGAGCGATCGCCTCGCCGTGCTGGGCTGTCCCGAGCCGGGCGCGGATCTCGGCCGCTTCGCCAAGGCGCAGTCCGGCCGCGTCGATTTCGGCCGCTTCGTGCTCGGCGAGCTCCAACCGGCGGACGAACTCGCGGGGTTCCAGGGCGAGCTCGCGCAGGGCCGCCTCGTTGGTCCGGTGGGCATCCACGGCGTCGCGCACCGCCCGGCGCTGGACCTCGAGGCCGCCGTAGGCATCGACGAGGTCGCGCTGGCGGCGCTCATCGAGGAGCTGTTGCTGATCGTGCTGGCCGTGGATCTCGACCAGCGGGCCGGCCACCTCGGCGAGTCGCGCGGCGGTGACCGATTCATCGTCCAGCCGGGCGCTCGAGCGGCCATTCGCGTTGACCTCGCGCGAGCACACCAGGTCGCCGCCCGCGCGTTCCATCCGGGCCGTGACCCGGGCCGCCGAGGCGCCGTGCCGGACGAGGCTGCTGTCCGCTCGAGCCCCCAGGACCAGGCCCAGGGCATCAATCAGGAGGCTCTTCCCGGCGCCGGTCTCGCCGGTGATGACGTTGAAGCCCGCCCCGAAGGTCACCTGGAGGCGATCGATCAGGGCCAGGTCCGCGACGTTCAGCTCGAGCAGACGTCCCGGCCTGACCAGGGTAGGATCGGGCGCCGGGCTCTCGCTGGCTGGGATCTCGTGGGCCATCAGCTGGGGAGAAGCTCCACCTTGTGCCGCAGCAGGTCCCAGAAGGGCACAGCACTCTTCGGCTCGACGAACCGGATCGGCAGCTCACGGGCGGCAACTTCGACCACGTCGCCCACGCTGAGCGGGATGTCGTCGTGACCGTCGATGCTGAGCAGGGCCTCGTGGGCATCGACCACCCGTGTCCGGACGGTCTGCAGCGGGCTGACGACCACCGAGCGAATGGCCGAGAGGTAGCCGGCGATGGGCGTCACGACCAGGGTTCGGCTGACCGGGTCGAGGATCGG
>JBBRIV010000130.1:0-8037 GCA_038220425.1 Candidatus Limnocylindrales bacterium | reverse complement strand
CAGTGCTTCGAGCCATCGTTGAAGATCTCGGTTGACGAGCGCTTCGACGTAGTACGTGCCATGGGCTCGCGACAGATCCCCGCCGTGGTAACAGCCGCCGCTCGGGCCTTGGGCAGTCCACGTGACAACGTAGTCGCCGGCTAGGCGTTAATGGTGATGACTTCGTAATGCCCTCGCCCGACACGGTCGCCGGCGGCCCGTTGACGGCGGGCAGACCAGGGATCGTGGGTACGAGGCCGCCTTTGGGGTAGAGCACTCCGATCGCGGCAAGGATGACGATGAACGTTCCGAGCGGCCTCAGCCAGGCCGGCCCGCCGCTGCGCCGCCTCGCCGACGCTGGAGCTGGCGCTATCCACGTAGAGGCGACGCGAGCCACAGGAATGGCTGGTGTGGCCGCGGCCGCTAGGGCCAGCCCGCAGTTCGGCCTCCGATTAATCAGCTCGCGGTGGTTTCGTCCGATCGGATCGCGCCAATCAGGCGATTGGTGATGAGGACGGCTCCCATGGCCTGCTTGTGGAGCTCGAGGACCTCCGCCTCCCAGTGCCGGTTGGCGGGAACGAGCTTGGTGCGTCCCTGGTCCACTAGACTGGCGTCGATCAGCCGTGTCTTGAGCAGGATCTGCACCTGAACCCACCCATGGAAGTCAGCGGTCGACTCCGCGGTTGGACTCGCTTCGGCGAGGTACGTGAACCCTTCCATGTGGATCAGGGACAGCAGGTGCAGGTGGGCGGCATCCCCGGTGACCTGGAACCCGTAGGCATATAGCTCGTTCCCGATGGCGTCGAGCTCAGCTGACGTTCGGATGTCTGGGGCCGTCGGCCGGTGGCTCGGCTCCTGCACCCACGCCGCGTGCTGCCTCCGCATGTCCTGGGCGTGGCGATTGCTCTGAACAATGAGGTTCCCAACCAGTTCGCGCCGACGATTGATGAGAACGGCCTGGTCCGTCGCGAGTCGTTGGTTGTTGCCTTCACCGATTAGAACCGTCCCTGCAATGATCGCGGCCCCGAGCGCGCCCAACACCGCGAGGAAGCCCGTCAGAATGGCGGCGGCGCCCGCGGCCGCGACGCCCGCTGCTGAGGGATCGATCTTGAAACGAGCTGGATCGACGTTGACGTAGATACCAAGGCCGACCGCGATCCCGGCGGCGAAGAGGCCGATGAAGGAGATGAGCAGCAGGGCCCATCGGCGTGGTCTCATCCTCGGATCACCTCGTCGAGCTTGGCGGCCGTCTGCTGCTGGGAGCGCCGGCCGGACGTGAGCGTACCCCGCCTCGCGCCGGCGGGCGCTCTTATGCTAGCGGCATGCCCACGGATGCAGACTTCGATGGGGCGATCGCCTACGCTGAGGAGCGGCTCCGCGAGCTCGAACCGCGCCCCGATGTCCCGCTCCAGGATCTGGCAGTTCCCGAGGTTCTCAATCTTGGGATTGTCCGGCAGGGTTTCCTGCTCTATCAGAGCGTGCTGCGCCTTTGCTCGGTTGGCGGGATGGCGGCCGCGCTCATCGTCTTCCGCGCCGTCGTGGAGGCTACCATCGTCGTTCGATGGCTCGAGCTCAATCCTGACCTCCACGTTTCGATGTACGTCGCCGAGGATGATCGGCACCGGCTCAATGTTGGAACGACAGCCGTCCCGGAGATGCGCCGGCGGCGCGGTCTGAAAGGCCCTCCGCTCTTCGGTCACGCTGAGGTCTTAGAGACTCGCGCTTCGATCAGGCTCGTCCGGGCCGATGCCGTGAAGGCAGGCGAGCACATTGACGAGCAGCGGGGGTCATTGCTGCCGACACTCGAGCGGATGGCCGACGACGTCAACGACACCGCGATCTGGGAGGCCTATCAGCTTCTGTACCGCATCACCAGCCCGTGGGCTCACTCAAGCGGACGGGCCCTGACCGGGCAGCGCCTTGTGGAGCGACCTACGGGTGTCCACCTGACCATGGGCGTCGAATGGACGCCTCGCCTAGTCCGGGCCATTGCGGCCACCACCGTAGCTGTCCTGTTCGCCGCAGGCAGCCGGGCCGCAGGCGCCGAGATCGAAGGTGAGTGCCGGGTCATCCAAAACGGGCTCGCTGAGTGGCCGATCGGCTGACCTCTCGGGCGTGTCGCCGGCTGGTGAGGCCCCGCGTAGGGAGCGCTTTGGGACTCGCTGGCCGCCTCCCTCTGCGCGGATATCAGGCACATGTCGGTCTGGACCGTCTGTACACTGGCGGCGATGTTGGCGCCATCAGATCTTCTGGCGAGGCCCGTCTATGGGATGGCGCAGATCGACCGTGTTCTCGGTCTGCGATCAGGGACCGCCGAGCGCTGGATTGACGGCTACGTCCGATCTCGACGGCGGTATCCGCCAGTCGTTCGGCTTGAGCCGACCGGCGCCGACATCGTGACGTGGGGCGAGTTCAGCGAGACCAGGCTACTCGCCGGCTACCGCCGTGCGGGGGTGCCGATGTACCGATTGCGTCCGGTGGTAGAACGGCTCCGAGCGGCATTCGGTCACCAGCACCCGCTCGCACACGCTACTTGGCTGACGCCACACGGCCGCGAGCTCGTGGAGGAGATCCAGCGCGAGGTCGGGCTCGACGACCGGCTGGCGCTGGTGATCTACCGAAACGGTCAGCTGGTCCTCAGCCTACCCGCGCAGGAGTTCGAGCAAGCGGTCGACTTCGACGGGACCGACATCGTCCGTCGATTCCGACCCGATCCGACGCTGCCCGAGGTCTTCGTGGATCCATTGAGGCAGTACGGCGATCCGGTCGTGCGGAGCGTCCCGACGGCCGTAATCGCCGAACAGAACCGTGCTGGCGACAGCATCGACTTCATCGCCGAGGGATACCTGCTGACCAGCGAGCAGGTCCGACAGGCGATCGAATACGAGCGGAGAGGCAGAATCACCCAAAAGGCAGCCTGAGTGCCCGTCGATGTCGAGCTGAAGTACTTCGTCGATGAGACGTCCCTTCCGTTAGGGCGCGCCTTGGCAAACTTGCGTGGTGATGTCGTCCACCCAGGTCATCGTCGGTTGCCCGCCGTCCACCCAGGGACCCTCGACCCGGACTGGCTTCCCATTGTTGGAGGGCTCGAGCTCGTCGTAATCGGGCGAGACCGTCACATCGTCACCAAGCCAGCCGAGCTTGACGCCTACCGTGCTCACGGGATCCGGGCATTCTGGATCGCCGGTGACAAGGACCTTGGCAACTGGGAAAACATGACCAGGCTCGCCCGCTGGTGGAACCAGATCGAGCGGATCATTGAGAAGCGAGGTGGCGGTCCGTGGTTCTACGGCGTCTGGCCAACAGCCGTAAGCGAACTGAGAGTCCCAGGCCCCAGGGAACGCTCCCCAGCATTGCCAGTTCGCCGAGTTCCTCCGATCGCGGACAAGTCCGGCCAGCTCCTGATTCCGTGGAAGTCCAAAGCTAACGGCAAACCTCAACACTGAACTGGGAGCGCCACTTGCTGGTCGACCGATCCTCGTCGAGGGTGATCCGCGGATGATGGCCGCACTTGCCGCCGAGCTCGAGGCGTGGCCAGTCATGGCCTCGATCGAGGCCTGGCAGATCGTGGCGCGTTGCAGAAGGACTAGCCGCCCGACCAAGTATGGCTAACCTTACGGCTTGCGTCGGCCAGCCGCCAGCCGTAGATCGACTGGTCGTCATCGCCAACCAGGAAGATCCGATTGTTTGGAGCGACAAGGAGGAGAGCCAGCCGAAGCTGCATCCGGTCCACGTCCTGGACCTCGTCGACGAGCAGGTGCGTGCAGCGTTCGCGCCATGTCGCCAGGAGCCGTGGGTCGGCGTCGAGGGTTCTGAGTGCTCCGATGATGAGGTCGTCGAAATCGAGCAATCCGCGGGCCGTGAGTTCCGCCTCGTAGGCCACGAACAGCCGCGCGATCGTCCCGGCCCCCTGGTCCGCCGCAACTTCCTCGGCCGTGACCCCGAGATCGACCTTGAGGCGCGAGATCGCCGTGTCGAGCTCGGCCCATCGGGCCGGTCCGGCATCGGGTAGGAGCTCGGCCAGGATCGCCGTCCTGTCGGCCAGCGGGGCAAGCCCCCGAACGCCGTTGCGCATGATCTCCAGCCCGAGCGCATGGAACGTCCGGACCCGCACCAATCCAGGCGCCAGGGCGAGCGAACCGAGTGCCTCGTCGAGGCGAGACCCGAGCTCCTCGGCTGCCCGCCGGTTGAAGGTGATCGCGCTGATCGTGCTCGGGTCGACTCCGCCTGCCATAAGCCAGCTGATTCGAGCGACGAGCGTCGTCGTCTTGCCGCTGCCGGCCGGGGCGATGCACAGGATCGGCCCCGGTGGTGCCGTCGCGGCCTGACGCTGGTCGGCCGACAGGCGGGCCAACTTCTCAGCGAGGGCCGGTTGGAACTCCATTCGAGGAGTCTGCGGATGGGCGCTTACCCGCCGATTACCGCCGGCTCATCAGGCGCTTTGGCCGCGTCGGAGCGGCCGGGGCAGGACGGGCGGAGGCAGCGAGGGCGCGGGCAGCTTCGGCCGGGGCCGACTAGCCTGTGCCGGGCGGGGCGCCGGGAGCTTCGGCCGGGGCCGACTAGCCTGGGCCGGGCGGGGCGCCGGGAGCTTCGGCCTCGGAGTGCTCGGTGCATGAGCATTCCCACGGCAAGGTGGGCCTTAAGGGCGGCGAAGGGCCAATTGAGGCCCGCGGATCAGCTGACGACGGAACCATCTGAGCGTGGAGCTCCGTCCGGATCGGGCCCTGGCACGACGATACGAGGACGGAGTCGACCTTCGGGCGGTGCTTCCCCTCGGAATGCTCATGCACCGAGCATCGCGGGCCACAAGGTCGAGCCCCGAGGTAGCGGCGGCCGGCACCGGGGCGGCACTATCACCGCCGGCCTGGCACCGCCCCGGTACCACCGCGGCCCCCAGGGAACCCGGCACGCCGGGGCGGCCACGGAACCCGGAAACCGCCACGCGACCCGCCCGGAGGTACGATCGGACCGTGACTCCCCAGCTCGAGGCGACGCTCCGCAAGCTGCCCGATCGACCCGGCGTGTACCTCATGAAGGACAGCCGCGGTGACGTGCTGTATGTGGGCAAGGCGCAGAGCCTCAGGAGCCGCGTCCGGAGCTACTGGCAGAAGCAGAGTCCGTACGGCGAGGCCCACCGGATCCGGAGCGTGATCGACCGGGTGGCCGATGTCGAGACGACCCTGACCGACTCCGTGTCCGAGGCGCTCCTGCTCGAAGCGAACCTGATCAAGCGCTACCAGCCCCGGTTCAATGTCCGGCTCAAGGACGACAAGAGCTACCCCTACATCAAGATCACCCTGGCCGATGACTTCCCGCGGGTCGAGCGCACCCGCAAGTTGATCAACGACGGCAGCCGCTACTTCGGGCCCTACGCCTCCGCCTCGTCGGTCGATGAGTCGATGAACCTCATCCGGCGCCTGTTCCCGTTCCGGACCTGCACGATCGAGATCACCGAGGGCAAGCGCGCCCTGGCCCGGCCGTGCCTGCTGTATCACATCAAGCGCTGCCAGGGGCCGTGCATCGAGACGATCTCCAAGGAGGCCTACCGGCGCGACATCGCTCAGATCGAGCTCTTCCTGGAAGGTCGCCAGGAGACCCTGGTGGCCGGCCTGACGACGGAGATGGAGGCGGCCTCGGCGCGGACCGACTACGAGCGGGCGGCGACCCTGCGCGACAAGGTCCGCTCGATCGAACGGACCATGGAGAGCCAGAAGATGGCGGCCTTCGCCAACACCGCGCTCGACCTGATCGGGGTCGCCCGCCAGGACAACCAGGCCGCGGTTCAGCTCTTCGTCGTGCGCAACGGCTCGCTGATCGGGCGCGATGTCTTCCTGCTCGAGGCGGCCCGGGATGTTTCCGATGACGAGATCCTGAGCGGCTTCCTGCTCCAGTTCTATGCCCGGGCAGCCACGATCCCGCCCGAGCTGCTGGTCGCCGCGCTGCCCACCGAAACAGCGGATCTCGAGACGTTCCTGGCCGAGCGGCGCGCTGGTCCTGTCCACATGCGGGTGCCCCAGCGCGGCGAGAAGCGCCGGCTCATGGAGCTGGCCCAGCGCAACGCCGCTGAAACCCTGGCCAGGGAGCAGGTCCGCTGGCTGGCCGACCAGGGCAAGACCCTGGGTGCCCTGACCGAGCTGGCCGCAGCGCTCCACCTGCCCAATCCACCGCTCCGGATCGAGTGCTACGACATCAGCAACTTCCAGGGCAAGCAATCGGTAGCCAGCATGGTCGTGTTCGAGGACGGCAAGCCCCGGACGGGCGAATACCGCCGGTTCAGGATCAAGACGGTCGAGGGCGCCAACGACTTCGCCAGCCACCAGGAGGTGCTCCGGCGGCGCTTCCAGCGGGCCGCCGTGGCCGAGGAGGGGAGTGCCGAGGAGCTCCGCTGGCGGTTGCCCGACCTGGTCATCGTCGACGGCGGCAAGGGCCAGGTCAGTGCCGCCGCCGAGGTCTTTGCCGAGCTCGGCCTGGACGACATCCCGCTGGCCGGCCTGGCCAAGGAGCGCGAGGAGCTGTTCCTGCCGGGCGAGACCCAGCCGATCCTCCTGCCGCCCACTTCGGGCGCGCTGTACCTGGTCCAGCGCCTGCGCGACGAGGCCCACCGCTTCGCGATCACCTATCACCGCAACCTGCGGGCCAAGGCGTCGATCCGTTCGGCCTTCGACGACCTGCCCGGCGTCGGTCCGAAACGCAAGCAGGCGCTGCTCCGCGTATTTGGCTCGACCAAGCGGATTCGCGAGGCGCCCGTGGAGCAGATTGCGGCGGTGCCGGGGATCGGGCCGGCCCTGGCAACCAGGATCAAGACCGCGCTGGAGGCCTAGGGCCTGCCGTTCTGCTATTGTCCGGCGCGATGCGCAGAGCCGGTCCGTTCCTCATCCTGATCATCGGGATCGCCGCCCTTGTCATGAATTTCTGGCCGGGCCTCAAGTTGCCCAGCTTCGGCGGGACCACCGGTAATCGCGTTGTCGAGACCAAGCTGGGCCTGGATCTCGAAGGCGGCGTCCGGGTGGAATACCAGGCGCTGCCAAACAAGGGCGTCGCACCCAACGCCGACGCCATGAACACGATCAAGAACATCATCGAGCGCCGGGTCAACGGGATCGGCGTGTCCGAGCCGCAGGTTGTCACCCAGGGCACCGACCGGGTGGTCGTGGAGCTGCCCGGTGCAACCGACGAGACCGCGATCACCGACCTGGTTGGCCGGACCGGCCTGCTCGAGTTCATTCCGCTTCCGCCCGCCCGCTACGGAACCAGATCGAACCCCAGTGGCGGGGCCACGGGTATCACCCAGGGCCAGCCACTGCCGGCCGATCCAGGCCTGGTTCCCCTGTTCGGCGGAACCGCGGTCACCTCGGCGACCGCCGGGACCGACACGAACGGGCTGCCGGTCGTCGACTTCGAGCTGTCGGGCGATGCGGCCAACAAATTTGCCACCTACACCGCGGCCAACGTGGGCAACTTCTTCGCGATCGTGCTCGATGACAAGGTGATCTCGGCGCCCAGCATCAACTCGGCCATCCCCGGCGGTCATGGCCAGATCACGGTTGGCACGGGCAGCGGCGCCCAGGCGGCGGTCAACAACCTGGTCACCGTCCTCAAGTACGGGTCGCTGCCGTTCCAGATCAAGCTGGTCCAGGGAACGACGATCAGCGCCACCCTGGGCAAGTCCTTCCTGAGCCAGAGCCTGCTGGGCGGCGGGATCGGGATCGCCCTGGTCTTCCTGTTCATGCTCCTGTATTACCGCCTGCCGGGCCTGCTTGCCGACGCCGCCCTGATCTACTACGCCCTGATCATCTACGCCCTGTTCCGGCTGATCCCGGTCACCCTCACCCTGGCCGGGATTGCCGGCTTCGTGCTGTCGATCGGCATGGCCGTCGACGCCAACATCCTCATCTTCGAGCGGACCAAGGAAGAGCTGCGGGCGGGCAAGTCGCTGACCTCGGCCATCGAGGCGGGCTTCAGCCGGGCCTGGAACTCGATCCTGGACTCAAATGTCTCGAGCCTGATCACGGCCACGATCCTGTACGGCTTCGGCTCGCCTACGATCAAGGGTTTCGC